>JAVXVR010000632.1:0-8475 GCA_032230165.1 Acidobacteriota bacterium
CCGCCCTGCCCGGCGTGCTCTCGGTTGGCATGATCTCCGAACTCCCCTTGAGTGGTCAGCCCAACGACAACTACTTCAGCATCGCGGAGCACCCGCCGCAAGACCCCAAGCAGCAAGTTACCGCCGACTATCGCCGGACGAATCATGACTACTTCCGCGCGATGAACATCCCGCTCCTGCGCGGTCGCTACTTTAGCGAACAGGAAGCGAGGACGGACGGCAAGGTGGTCGTAATCAACGAGACATTTGCGCGCGATTACTTCCCCGACGAAGACCCATTGGGCAAGCACTTAATGATCGAGGTAGGCGAAACGCTAGTTCCTTACGAGATCATTGGCGTCGTCGGCGACGTGCGGCATCGATCTCTTGAAGGGGGCGTCTATCAGATGATGTATGTCCCGACTTTACAGGTCGGCAACACAAATCTCGTCGTCCGCACCGCCTCTGATCCACAGGGCTTCGCTTCCAGCGTGCGGCAGCAGGTGTTGGCGATTGATAGAGATCAACCCGTGTCGGCGATGAGGACGATGAGCGATGTGCTCTCCGAATCCATCGCGCAGCAGCGCTTTCGCACGTTGCTGCTCACGATCTTCGCCGCCGTCGCGATGATCCTCGCGGCAGTGGGCATCTACGGCGTCATCGCTTACTCCGTGACACAACGGACGCACGAGGTGGGCATCCGCATGGCGCTCGGCGCGCAGCCGCGCGACGTGCTGCGGCTCATCCTGCGACAGGGACTGGCGCTGACGCTCATCGGCATTGGGCTAGGGCTCGCCGGGGCGTTCGCTTTGACGCGCGTCATGTCGGGGCTCCTCTTCGGCGTGAGCGCGACCGATCCTTTGACCTTCGCGGGGATCACGCTGTTGCTGACTTTCGTTGCCATGCTCGCCTGCTACCTGCCGGCGCGGCGCGCAACCCGTGTCGATCCGATGGTCGCGCTCAGATACGAATAAGAAGTCGTGAGTCTGGAGTCTTGGAGTCTTGGGTCAAAGAATTTAGACAAGTTGACTCACGACTCCAAGACTCCAGACTCCAGACTAAGTTTTAATCAGGGTCATTGTCTTCACGTGAGACGTAAAGCCCACCCGTCCGGGGGAGCATGATCCGTCGCAACACTACTGCTTGAAAGCTGGAGGTATTGTGATGGGACAGCTATGGCAAGACATGCGCTTCGGTCTGCGTCTGCTCTTGAAGAGTCCGGGCTTCGCCGTGGTCACGATTCTCGCGCTCGCGCTCGGCATCGGCGCGAACTCGGCGATCTTCTCGGTCGTTAACGGCGTGTTGCTCCGCCCTCTCCCTTACCCGACCGCCGACCGGCTCACGTTCCTCTCAGAGTGGAGTCAGCAAGTCCCGAATATGTCGGTCTCCTACCCGAACTTTCAGGACTGGCGCGCGCAGAACCATTCGTTCGAGGAGTTGGCTGCGTTCCGCTCAAACGGCTTCGTGCTGACGGGCGCGGGTGAGCCCGAACGACTGACAGCGCGTGAGGTCTCGCAAGGCTTCTTCCCTTCGCTCGGCGTCGCGCCCGCCATGGGGCGCAACTTCACCGCCGAAGAAGATCGCACCGGCGGCAACAAGACCGTCCTGCTCAGCTACGGGTTATGGCAGCGACGCTTCGGCGGCAACCCTTCGGTCGTCGGTCAGCCGCTCACGCTCAACAACGAGGGCTACACCGTCATCGGCGTCCTGCCGCAGACGTTCGAGTGGCAGTCGCCCGTTGACATCTGGGTTCCGCTCGGACTCAACGCCGACCGTATGCAGGCGCGCGACAGCCATCCCGGCATCTACCTTGTCGGGCTCTTGAAGCCGGGCGTAACGATTGAGCAGGCACGCGCCGACATGACTGCGATCACGGAGCGGCTCGCTCAAGAATATCCGCAGACCAACTCCGGCAACGGCTTTACGCTCAACTCGCTACAGTACACCGCGACGCAGGACATACGCTCCGCCCTCTTCGTACTAATGGCGGCGGTCGCCTTCGTGCTTTTGATCGCGTGCGCGAACGTCGCCAACCTTCTGCTCGCACGCGCCGCCTCGCGCTCGCGCGAGATCGCGATCCGCACGGCGCTCGGCGCAGGGCGCGTCCGCATCGTGCGACAACTTTTGACGGAGAGTCTGCTGCTCTCGCTCGCGGGCGGCGGGCTCGGACTGCTGCTGGCGATGTGGGGCGTCGATCTACTGCTCGCCGCCGTCGGCAACAGCGTGCCGAATATCTTGCTGGCGAATGTCAAACTCGACGGGCGCGTCGTCGGCTTTACGCTCATCGCCTCCGTCGTGACGGGCTTGCTCTTCGGTCTCGCGCCCGCGCTCCAAATCTCAAAGTCGAATTTGAACGAGGCGCTCAAGGAGGGCGGGCGTTCCGGTAGCGAGGGCGGCGCGCGCCAACGCGTGCGTAGCTTCCTCGTCGTCGCCGAAATCGCGCTCTCGCTGCTCCTGCTCGTCGGCGCGGGGCTGCTCGTCAAAAGCTTTATGAACCTCACACGCGCAGACCTCGGCTTCGATCCCGACAACGTATTGACGATGCGCGTCGCGTTGCCGGAAGCGCGCTACAAGGAGAACGCGCAGATTGAGAACTTCTACCGCGCGCTCATGCAGCGCGTGCAGAATCTGCCGGGCGTCGAATCCGCCGGGTTCACCATCGGCTTGCCGATGAACGGCGGCATCGAGTCGGGCGTCACGGTCGAGGGTCACGAGGTGACGAACATCAAGGACATCACGGTTGCCGTCAACCTCGCCATTAGCCCTGAATACTTTCGCACGATGAACATCCCTCTGGTTTCTGGTCGCTACTTCACCGATCAGGATCGTGAGGGCGCGCCGCGCGTCGCTGTGATTGATGAGATGCTGGCGGCGAAATTCTTCCCCAACGAGTCCGCGCTCGGCAAGCGCATACGGCTCGGCGGCGGCGCGCCGCAGAACGGAATGCCGCCGCCGCCGTGGATGGAGATCGTCGGCGTCGTCAAGCACGTCCGCTATTACGGAGCGAACGAGACGGCACGCGTCGAACTCTACAGACCCTTCTACCAACTGCCGATCCCGGTGGACTCGCCGCTGGCGCAGGGGCAGCCCGTCACGTTCCCGCGCAACGTCTCGCTCGCCGTGCGCTCGGCGTCGAACCCGTCGGCGCTAACCAACTCGGTTCGCGAGGCGGTGCATGAGATCGACCGCGATCAGCCCGTCTCCTTTGTTCAGCCGATGAACGATCTCGTGGCGGCGACCATCTCGCCGCAGAAGTTCTCGACGTGGATGCTCGGACTCTTTGCCGCGTCGGCGTTGTTGCTCGCCGCGCTCGGCATCTACGGCGTGATGGCTTATTCGGTGACGCAGCGCACGCACGAGATCGGCATCCGCATGGCTCTGGGCGCGGAGCGCAAAGACGTGTTGCGCATGATCGTCGGTCACGGGATGAAGCTGACGCTCGTCGGCGTCGGCTGCGGACTCTTAGGCGCGTTCGCCGCGACGCGCTCTCTCTCGTCGCTGCTCTTTGGCGTGAACGCGACCGATCCGTTGACCTACGGCGGGGTCGCCGTCCTGCTTTCGGTGGTCGCGCTCCTGTCGTGCCTGCTCCCCGCGCGCCGCGCCACACGCGTCGATCCGATGATTGCGCTCAGATACGAATGAAAAAAAGAGGTTAGAGGTTAGAGATCAGAGGTTAGTCAAATCAGTTTCACTAACCTCTAACCTCTAACCTCTGAGGTAAAACGATGAGAACGCTATGGCAAGACTTGCGCTACGCGGCGCGGACAATGCTGCAAACACCGGGCTTCATGCTCATCGCCGTGCTGTCGCTGGCGCTCGGCATTGGCGCGAACACTTCGATCTTCAGCTTCGTCAACGCCGTGCTGCTCAAGCCGCTGCCCGTCGCAGACCCGGCGCGCCTCGCCTACGTCTTTAGCGGCAGCCGCAGCCAGCCCTACAGCGTTGCGTCCTACCCGGACTACGTTGACTTCCGCGACAAGAATCAGGTCTTCACCGATCTCGCCGCGTCCTCCGGCGTCAACGTGAGCCTCAACGACAACGATCAGCCGGAAACCATCTCCGGCTTGATCGTGTCGGGCAACTACTTCGACACGCTCGGCGTGCGCGCGGCGTTGGGGCGCACGATCCTGCGCGAGGAAGACGGGACGCCGAACGCGAATCCGGTCGCCGTCATCAGTCACGGGTTGTGGCAGAGCCGCTTCGCGGGCGAGAGAAGCGTCGTCGGCAGGAAGCTGCTCCTGAACGGTCAGCCGTTCACGATTGTCGGCGTCATGCCCGCGGAGTTTAACGGCGCTGAAGCGGGGCAGACGAACGATATCTACGTGCCTCTGGCGATGCAGGCGCTCGTGCGCCCGCCGCGCGGCGGCTACTCCGGCGACATGAACCCGGACTTGCTCTCGCGTCGCGGACCGCGCTGGCTTGACATGATCGGTCGTCTCAAGCCGGGCGTGACGGTCGAGCAGGCGCAACAAGCCATGTCTGCGCTCGCCGCGCAGTTGGCGCAAGCCTATCCGGAGACGAACAAAGACGTGAGCGCGGCGGTCTCGCCCGTGAGCAAAGGCGATCCCACGCAGCGCGGCACGCTGCTCTCAGTCGCCAGCCTGATGCTCGCCGTGGTCGGACTCGTGCTCTTAATCGCGTGCGCGAACGTGGCGAACCTGCTCTTGGCGCGCGCCGCAAGCAGACGCAAGGAGATCAGCATTCGCCTGGCGCTCGGCGCGAGCCGCTGGCGCTTGATCCGGCAACTGCTGACCGAAAGCGTGCTGCTCTCGATCATTGGCGGAGCCTTCGGGCTGCTGCTCGCGTTCTGGCTCGTTGACGCGCTGCGTATGCTCTCGCCGCCAGCGAATCTCTTCCCCGTCGCCTTCGACTTTAGTCTCGACCAGAGAGTCCTCGGCTTCACGCTGCTGCTCTCGGTCGTGACCGGCGTCGTCTTCGGCATCGCGCCCGCGCTGCAAGCGTCGAATCCTGATCTCGTCACCGCGCTGAAGGACGAGACGGCGGTGCTGCCGGGTCAGACGGGCTGGCTCGCGCGTCGCTTCTCGTTACGTAACCTGCTCGTCGTCGCGCAGGTCGCGCTCTCGCTCGTGCTTCTGATCGGCGCGGGTCTGTTTCTGCGCAGCCTCCGGCAGGCGCAGCGCATTGACCTCGGCTTCGAACCCGATCACGTCTTGACGATGCCGCTCAACATCAACCTGCTGCGCTACACGAAGACGCAGGGGCAAGACTTCTACCGCCGCGTGCTCGAACAGGTCGAGGCGATACCCGGCGTCGAGTCGGCGACGCTCACGCGCACGCCGCCCTTAAGCGGCGCGAGCCGCGAGAGCAGCGTGATGATCGAAGGTCGAGAGGGATCGGATAACGTGACACACAGCGAGGGCGCAGGGGTGAGCGATGAGATGGACAACAACATCACGCTCGCCAGCTCGGTCGCGCAGAAATACTTTCAAACCCTGAACATCCCACTGCTGCGCGGTCGCGACTTTAACGCGCAGGATCGCGAAGGCGCGCCCGGCGTTGTCATCGTCAACGAGACCTTCACCGCGCGCTATCTGCCTCATCAAGACCCTCTCGGTCGGCGGATCAGTTTGAACGGCACAAAGGGACCTTGGCTCGAAATCGTCGGAGTCGCACACGACGGCAAATACATCACGGTCGGAGAAGCGCCCGCGCCGTTCGTCTATCAGCCGCTCGCGCAGCGACACGAGAGCGGCATGGTGTTGCTCGTGCGCACCGTAGGCGACCCGGCGCAGTTCGTCGCGCCGGTGCGCGCCGGGGTGCATTCGATTGAGCGCAACCTGCCGCTCACCAATGCGCGCACGATGACAGAGCTGCTCGCGATGTCGCTCTTCCCGGCGCGCATGGGCGCTGTTCTGCTCGGCAGTTTCGGTCTGCTTGCGCTCTTGCTCGCGACGGTCGGTCTCTATGGCGTGATGTCCTACTCGGTCTCGCGACGCACGCGCGAGATCGGCATCCGCATGGCGCTCGGCGCGGGCAGCGGCAACGTGCTGCGGCTCGTGCTGCGCGAAGGCATGACGCTTGTCGGCGTCGGCGTCCTCATCGGACTCGTCGTCGCGTTTGCCGCGACGCGACTGCTCGTCGGTTTCCTCTACGGCGTGAGCCCGACCGACCCGCTCGCCTTCATCGGCATCGCCCTGTTGCTTTCCGCCGTCGCGCTCGTCGCCAGCTTCGTCCCGGCGCGCCGCGCGGCAAAGGTCGATCCGATGGTGGCGTTGCGGTACGAATGAAAAAACAGAGGCTAGAGGCTAGAGGTCAGAGATCAGTGAAAGCGATTTAACTAACCTCTAACCTCTAACCTCTGCCTTCGAGGTGATGTGATGGGAACTATGCTCCAGGATTTACGTTTCGGCTGGCGCATGTTGCGCCGACAGCCCGGCTTCGCGCTCGTCGCCATCGTCACGCTCGCGCTCGGCATCGGGGCGAACACGGCGATCTTCTCGGTCGTTGACGCGGTGTTGCTGCGTCCGCTGCCATACCCGCAACCGGAGCGTCTGGTGATGCTGTGGACTTCGATGAAGCCGCAGGGCGTCTCGCTCTCCGGCAGCGCGATGCCCGACTACCGCGAATGGCGCGACCAGAGCAAATCGTTCGAAGGGCTGAGCGGCTTCTACTACAAAGACTACAACCTCGCAGGCGCTGGCTTAGAGCCGGAGCGGGCGCAGGGCGCGCGCGTGACGGCGAATCTCTTCGACGTGCTCGGCGTGCATCCGATTGCGGGGCGCAACTTTCTACCCGAAGAGGAGCAGTTCGGTCATCACCACGTCGCGTTGCTGGGCTACGGACTATGGCAGCGGCGCTACGGCGGCGACCGCAGCGTCGTCGGTCGTGAGATCAGTCTGGGCGGTGAGAGCTACACGGTCGTCGGCGTCATGCCGGAAGGCACGGCGTTCTTCGACAACCAGCCCGTGGTGGAACTGTGGACGCCGCTCTCATTCGCGCCCGGCGACAATCAGGACACACGCAACAACTATTTCGTCAACCTCGTCGGTCGTCTCAAAGACGGCGTGACGGTCGAGCAAGCACAGGCGGAGGTGAGCGCCGTCGCGGGGCGGCTGCGCTCGGAGGCGAAGGAGTCGCCGGGCTTCGACGGGGTCATCGTGCCGCTGCGCGAACAGATCGTCGGCGACACGCGACGTGCGTTGCTCGTGCTGCTCGGCGCGGTCTCCTTCGTTCTGCTCGTGGCTTGCGTCAACGTCGCCAACCTCTTGCTCGCGCGCGCGGCGGCGAGAGAGAAGGAGTTGGCGATTCGTGCGAGCCTCGGCGCGAGCCGTCTGCGGCTCGTCAGGCAGTTGGTCATGGAGAGCTTGCCGCTCGGCTTGCTCGGCGGCGGTTTCGGGTTGTTGCTGGCGACGTGGGGATTGAACGCTCTTGAAGCGTTTCTCCCCGCGTCGCTGCCGCACCACAATGCCATCGAGATCGACAAGCGCGTGCTGGCGTTCACGGTCGGTGTGTCTCTGCTGACGACTTTAATCTTCGGTCTGCTGCCCGCGCTTCAAGCCGCCAAGTCCGACGTGCAGCTCACGTTGAATGAAGGCGGACGCGGCGGCACTGCGGGGCGGCGCGCGAGTCGTCTGCGCGGGTTGCTCGTGACCGCTGAGATGACGCTCGCCATGGTGCTGCTCATCGGCGCGGGGCTCATGATCCAGAGTTTCATCAAGCTGCGCCGCGTGGATACGGGTTTCTCCGCGCGCGGTGTGGTAACGATGCGCATTCCGCTCCCGGACGCGAAGTATCCGGAGCCTCAGAATCTTAATTCGCCGCCGCCAGCCGCCCTCAACTTCTACGACCGGCTGCTCGAAAACTTGAAGGCTCTGCCCGGCGTGCAAGCCGCCGGCGTGAGCACCAACCTGCCGCTCGGCGCGGGCGACGGCTGGGGCAAGCTCTTCAGCGTGGTAGGTCACCCCGCGCCCGCGTCAGTTGATCAAGTTCCTTCCGTGCGCTTCTCTTTGATCAGCGCCGACTATTTGAGCGCGATCGGGATCGCCGTGCATCGCGGTCGCGGCTTCGACGCGCACGACACAGAGGACTCGCAGCCCGTCGCGATCATCAACGAGACCGCCGCGCGTCGGTTCTTCCCCGGCGAAGACCCGATTGGCAAGACCGTCTGGCTGGGTCCGCCCGAAGACATGCTCCCGCCCGCGCCGCCGGGTGAGGACAATCACTTCCCGCGTCGCACGGTCGTCGGCGTCGTCGCTGACGTGAAGGGCTCGAACCTGAGCCGCGAGTCGCAGGCGCTGGTCTATGCGCCATACAGACAGAACAAGCGCGAGGGGTGGAACAACGCCATGATGCTCACCGTGCGCGCGAGTAGCGCGCCCGAAAAACTGCTGCCCGCGATCCGCGAGCAAGTGCGCGCGCTCGACCCCGAACAGCCCGTGACCGACGTGGCGACGATGGAAGAGCGACTCAGCCGCTCGATGTCTGAGCCGCGCTTCGACACGCTCATGCTGGGGATGTTCGCTGGCGTGGCGCTGC
>JAVXVR010000019.1:0-6507 GCA_032230165.1 Acidobacteriota bacterium
TACTATGGTGTGGCGGCGGTTACCCGCGACCGGGGGAAGAACAAAATGCCGAGCCTGAGATCGCTGACCCGACGTTGGCTTCCGCAAAAACTTAAAAAATCATTCCAGCAGGCGCTCCTCGGCTACCACTCCTACGCCCCCTCCTTCTCCGGCGCAGGCGAAGACATGATCCTCCACCACCTCGTCGGCTCGGACAAGATGGACGGCTTCTACGTGGACGTGGGCGCTTATCACCCCATGCATCTTTCCAATACCTATTTCTTTTATCTGAAGGGATGGCGCGGCATCAACATCGAGGCGCGCCCCGGCAGCCGCAGTCTGTTCGACAGGGTACGACCCAACGACATCAATTTGGAGGTGGGCGTCTCGCGCGAGCGCGGGCTTCTGACCTATCACTTCATCGGCGACGATTCGACGATGAATAGCTTCTCGCCCGAATTCCTCGAACACATCGGTATGCTCCGCGAGGTCGAGAGAGAGATTCTCCTCCCCGTCTGCCCGCTCGCCGAGCTGCTCGAACGCCACCTCCCCGCTGGACAACTCATAGACTTCTTGAACGTGGACGTTGAGGGGCACGACCTCGACGTGCTCGAGTCGAACGACTGGCGTCGCTTCAGACCGAGGTTCGTCGTGGCTGAGGAAGCGCAGGCGGATCAGGGAAGCTCAGAGATCGTCCGCGCCATGCGGGGACACGGCTACGAGGTCTGCGCGCAGAACGTCATCATTCTGGACAAGGTCAACGAATACTTCTTCGTAGATCGCGAGCGAGTGCCCGGCGACTGAGCCTTAACATGAAATCCCAACCCTCAGCCCGCGCGGCGGCGATGGTGCTGCTGCCCGAAAGGGTGTCGCGACCACGCCTGCCCGCAAATCTACAGACGGGCGATCTGGGGTTGTTCGATCATGAGCTGGAACGCGTGTTGCCACGCGCGGAACTGCTGAAGATGCACGATGTGTGGGCCAGCTCCGACGGCTTCCTCTTCAAGGGCGGGCGCGTCCTTCCGGAATCCTTCGCCTTCCCGTTTCTCCAAACAGACGGGCGAGCGCGTGGCGCGATCAAATTCCTCGCACGCAACTACCTGCTCAGGGAACGCCGGAAGTTCGAGCCGGGAGCAGCGTGGATCGTGGACAACTGGAGCCACGGTTATTTCCACTGGCTGGCTGACGCGCTGACGAGACTCTACGTGATCAAAGAGTTCGCACGCGATCTGGTATTGCTCCTCCCACACAGGTACGCCGCACTGCATTTCGTCCAGCCCTCTCTAAAGGCTTTCGGCGTGCGGGAGGTGAAATTCATAGGGCGCGATGAGGTCTTCCTGTGCCGGAATCTCTTCGTCCCGACGCACACAGCCCCTCCGGGGAACCACGACGCGGGAGTAATCAATGGCGTCAGAGACCTCTTGCTCGCCGAGTACGGCGGCGACACGGGCGCGGGCGGCGAAAGAATTTACATCAGCCGCGGCAGGGCGCGGAGGCGGAAGATCGTCAACGAGGAAGAGGTCGTCGCGGCGCTGCGGGAATTCGACTTCCGCGTGATACACGCGGAGGATCACTCTTTCGGTGAGCAGGTGAGGATCGCCTCTCGCGCCAGCTACCTCGTCTCGAACCACGGCGCGGGTCTCACGAACATGCTCTTCATGCCTGCGGGCGCGTCGGTGCTGGAACTGCGCCACGAGGCTGACCGCGTCAACAACTGTTACTTCACGCTGGCATCGGTCGCGCGTTTGAACTACTTCTACCAGACCTGCGAGCCTGAGACTCCCGGCGAGGACGCGCACACGGCGAACCTGCGGGTCGATGTGGCGACACTCAAGGCGAACGTCAAGTTGGTGCTAGGCATGTAAAAGCGCCTCCCTGGGCGAGGTGTTTAAATCCCCCGTGACGAGTTCGCGTACTTCGATTCAGGGTGCGAGTTTGCGCGCGAGCCGGCGCGCCACCGAGCCGAAGAGGGGCGCGCCGCGCAGCCGCTTATAGAGGCGCACCGCCGCCGAATTCTCGAAGTCGCCGAACGCCTTCTTGTTGCGCGCGCGCCCCTCCGCCATGTCGACGGCGATCCAGCGAAGATATGCCGCCGCGGCGCGCGCCTCCGCGTCGGCGTCGCGCGCGGGGGCGCTCTGGTGTTCGGCGAAGACCTCCCGGTAGAGTCTGACGATCTCGTCAACCGCCTGCTCTCGCCCCGCCTCGGCGCGAATCCAGCGCGAGACCTCGGCTGCGTCCCGCGCGTCGTAGCGGTCGATCTCGCGCGCCAGCACCTCAGAGCGGAGTTCGTTTCTGAGGGAGCGCACGCCGAAGTTCAGGCGACGCAGGCGCGCCACCTCGTCAGCCGTCACGAGCGGCCCGGCACCGACCGCGTCGCAGAGAATAACGGCTGCCCCGACCGCCATCGCTTCCAGTGCGCAACGCGACTTCGCGAAGACGAGATCGTAGCTGCCCAGCAATTGCTCGGGCGCATCCGCGACGTGGCCGGACTGCTTGCCGGCTACGTCGAGCGCTACGCCGGCTTGCGCGCACGCCTCGCGCACGGCGGGCAGGTAAGTCGAGTCGCTCGCCTTGTTGCTGAAGACGAGGGCGCGCGCCGGGCGCGGCGGGAGCGGAGCGCGCGGGCGGAAGCGTTCGAGGTCAACGAAGTTGAGGATCACGCGGACGCGCGGTTCGGGTATGCCGTGCTCCCACAGCAGGCGGTCGCGGCAGGTGTCGTCAACAGCCACGTAGCGGAGGATGCGCGGGAAGCGCGGCGGCATCTCTTCCCAAGGCGCCCAGCCATGACAGAAGAAGACGGCGGGAACATTCGCGAAGTGGAGTAGCGCCGTCATCGTCTCGACGTGATGTTGGCCGTGGATGATGTCAGGCGGGGAGGCGAGCAGTTCTAAATCGTCGACGACGGGGATGGTCGCCCGGCGCAGCTCGCGCGCCGCTTCGCCCAACGCCGTGGAGTAGACGACGGGCGTGTGCCCGCGCGCGAGGAGCCCGAGCGCGAGGTCGCGGACGTAAAGCTCGGTGCCCGCGCGTTGCTCCATGGCGTGATTGGTGATGAGGACGCGCAGCCCGCCCATCAGCCCTTCCTCGCGACGTTCGCCCGCAGCGCGTCGGCGAGCGGGGCGAGATGCTCGCGGTAGCGAATGACCTGATCGTAAAGTCCAGCCGCGACCTTGCTCTCGCCGCGCCATTCGTAGAACGGTGCCTCGCCCGTAAACGGCGCGTCGCCCGCCGAGACTGGGCGCAGGCACTCGACGCGGAACATGTCGAGGCCGATCAACTCGGTCGCGGACTGCTCGTCGTCGTTTAGTTTAAAGTAATCTATCACGACCTCGTGACCTCTCCCTTGCAAGGCGTCCCGCATCTCGGCGGCCAGTTCCGGATAGAACTCGAAGGCGGCGGAGAGCTTACGCTTGAAGGCGTCGTCGTCGAGGCGGAGCCAGACTGATAGGGGGCGCAGGTGCTCGGGGCAGTGGTCAGGGCGGTTGACGATGGGGAAGTCGAAGTTATCGATGGCACGTCCGCCCGCCCGCCCGGCAAGCCCAACGGCGGCGTTGATGAGGAGCCGACAGATGTCGTGCGTCGTGTTGTAGCCCTCGGAGGCGTCGCCGGTGACGCGCTCGACCCCGGAGGAGAGCAACGCCTCGGCGAGTTCCTCGCTCAAGCCGACGAAGAGATCGAAGTCGCGGCGAAGCACCGCCCGGTAGACTTCGACATCGGTAAACCGCCCATAGATGCAACCCGGTCGCATCTCGAACCTCTTCAGGTATTTGGTCGTTGAAGCGATCCGCGGCTGGCCGACGCGGCCCGATCCGTTGGTGAGAATGAAGACGAGCGGGCGCTCCCGTTCGAGCCAGCCATGAATCCGCACTTCGTGACCCGGGTGGGCGACAACTACAGCCTCCGTAGTTTTGAAAGCCAAAGGGGGTTATGCTCCGTCAAGTAAATATTCGCACAGCGTGGGGGTTCTTTGATTCGTGGATATTCTGACAGCAATGCACCCACATAGTAAAGAAGATGCACGCAGAAGCTGTCATGCCGTCAGTGCCGCGTGACCTGACCGCTCCCCACATGCCGTGTGTAGTCTTTACTGACAGGCTTGCCAGTTGCGATCCGGGAGACGGCTTGCCATCGGCTCGCGCACCCTTTAGGTGAGCAAATCTTTGACGGCGCTTGAGACGCCGTTCGAGTAGAGATGGTAGCGCCACGTCAGCAACTCCCGCAGCACATACCCGGAGCGACGGAGCCTGCTCTGCGGCAAGTCGGCGCGCGTTCGCAGATGCCCCACGAGCGCGTCCAAACGCCTGCGCGCGCCGCCCGAGTCAGAGAAGCCTTCGCGCTCCGAGAGGCGCAAGCTGACGCGCTCCGCGATCTCGATCAGGTGATCATAGTCGTTGGCTCTGCGCGCCGCCGCCACCGCGCCTTCCATTCCCTGTTTGCTGTCCCTCTCTGCCGCGCCCTTTCGCGGAGCCCCGATCTGCTGCCGCGGGTGTTGCCGGTATTTGACGAGTGGCTCGGCGATAAATTCCACGTCAGCGACCGCCGCGACGACAGCAGCGATCCAGCCGTCGTGGATGATCGGAAGATCGTCCGGGATGTCGAGCACGATTCCTTTGAACTTCGCGCGGAAAGCCATCGTCGCCCCCGTCACCGTCCAGCCGGGCAGGAGCACGTCGAGCGCGCGCCCGCACCTCACCAACCGCTGCTGCGCGTCGCCGAAACCCACTATGTCCCACAGGCTTCCGTCCGTGGGACGCAAATCCTCGTCAACGACCTCGGCGTCCGTGAAGACCAGCCCCGTGCGCGGGCATGCGGCGAAGCGCTCCGCCAGCCGTTCAAGTTTGTGGGGCAGCCACACGTCGTCCTGATCCGACAGCGCGATCAGATCGCCGGCGCAGAGGCTGATCGCCCGCTCGAAGTTTTTGGTGGAGCCGAGGTTTCGTTCGTTAACGTGCAGACGGACGGGGAACGGCGCGCGCGCCGCGAACTCCCCGATGATCGCTCGCGTCTCGTCCTCAGAACGGTCGTCGCACATCACTAGCTCATCGGGCAGGCGCGTCTGCGCCGACAGGGACGCGAGCTGCGCGGCGAGGTGGCGCGCGCCGTTGTAGGTACACATTGCGATGGAGAAAGTGTCGGACATCGTTCCTTATAGGATGTGCAAGCCATATTGACCTAAGCATTCAAGGCTTGACTCCCTTCGGCATTCTTCTCAAGTAGCCGTACATCCAACCGGGGCGCGGGCGCGATCTCTTTTCGAGGACGATCAGTTGCAGCGCGCAGTTGGAGATGAAGTACAGGCTGGCTGTAAGTGCCAGACCGATTAACCCGTAGTGCCGGAAGACAATGATCTTGACGGGGATGTAGGCGGTGAAGGTCAGGACAGTCAACTTGATCGGGGTCTTAGTGTCACCCATCGCGTAGAACCCGGCGGAGGTGATCTGTCCCACCGCGCCTCCCACTAGCACGCCCGTGAGCGCGACGGTCGTCCACCACAGCGTCCGCACGTTCGCCGCCGTGATCCCGCCGTGACCTATCGTCAGGTGTAGCAGCGGCTCGCCGAAGAGGAGCAGCATCAGGCAGCCGGAGACGGTGAGAGCCGTCATCCATAGCAGACGCTCGCGGTAGATGCGCCGGTACGCGACCGCGTCCTCCGCCTTCGCCGCGATGGCGAGGAGCGGCATCATCGGCGAAGAGATGGCTTTGTTGAGCACCTGATGAGCCGCCCCGTAAATCTGTTGGGCGATGTAGAACATCGAGAGGTTTCCGGCGGCGCTCATCGAGGTGAGGTAACGGTCTATGAGCGGGTCTGTCCGGTAGTAGGTCTGTGCGAACAGGAAGGGTCGGATGCGCCGCCAGAACTCGCGCATCGTCCGCGATCCCCAGTCGGGGCGCTGCCAGCGACCGAGGATAGGCAGCAGCATGGCGAGCTTCAACCCGTTGTGCAAAACGGTCGCCCAAGCCGCCGCCGTGATGCCGTAAACGGGCAGTGCCCAGACGAGGAAACCGAGCGCCACCGCGTTGGCGAGCACCGGCGAGAGTTCAGCCCAGACAAACTTCTGGCGCGCGTGATAGACAGACCAGAGGACGACGACGCCGGTGATGAGAACCGTGCTGACGAGCTGAATCCTCGTCAGGCTGATCGCCAGCCTTTTGCCTTCGTCTGAAAATCCGGGGACGAGCCAGGTAACCCAGTAACCGGCAGTGATGAAGAGCGCCAGCCCGAGCAGGGTGAAGAGCCCGCCGATGCCGAGGAAGAATCCCCACGCATCTTTGCGAAAAGTCTCTTCGTCTTCTGTCGCGAGCAAGGGGACAAGCACCTGTGCCAGCGAGGTGCTGAGGACGACGAACACCAGTTGCGGCACCGCCCCCGCCGCAAACAACGCGTCGGTCTCGACGCCGACCCCTAGACGGGTGACGACGTACCAGGGCATCAGGATAGCCAGCGCGGCGTTACAGGTCGCCAGCCAGCCGAGAGTCAGGCTTCGTCTAATCAACGATGAAGAATCCTAAAGAACTATTTTTATTTGA
>JAVXVR010000406.1:0-4021 GCA_032230165.1 Acidobacteriota bacterium
TGATCTTGACGAAGGCAACCTCTACCGCCAGCCTGGCGAAGCCGATCTCCTTTTCCGCTACATGCAGCATCACGACATGGCTTCGCGCGCGCTCGACCTCTACCTCGAAGTCGTCCGTCGCTTTCCCAAAACGCGCGCCGCGCGCGACGCGCTCTACACCGCCGCCGTCTGCCACGAGCGGCTGGCAAACTACAACAACTACTGGCGCGACAAATACGCGACGGGTCTGCACGCTGGCGAGCGCATGGTGACTTACGCCGACGTGCGCGCCGCCTACCCCGATTACCGTCTGCCCCGCGCGACAATGGGCTGGCAACCTTCGACGCGCACGGTCAACGGCAAGCCCGGCTGGGACGCGCCGCCGAAGCCGCCCAAGCCGAAGCCGAAACCAACGCGCTCGCAGCGCGCCAAGCTCTACGCCGCGCGCGCGTACAGTTGGCTGCGCCAACAGTGGCTTGATCTGTGGGAGGGCTGGCTCAAGCGTTGGCTCGCCGCCACGCTGCTCACCATCTGCGCCTTGCGCTGCCACCGCTTCGCCTCGCGCGCGCGCGTCCGACTGCGCGAACAACTCGTCCGACTCAAGCCGACGCATACGTGCGAACCGATTAACGAGACTGACTCAGCCGACACACGCAATGCGATCACAGCCGACGCGCACGCCGCCACTCTCCTTCCCGCGCCCGTCGCGCCGTGGCTCGTCGAAGAAGGCAGCGGGATGAGTCGCACGGAGCGCGCCGCGATCCTCGCGCGCCGCCTCGTGTCGCGCGGCGTGAACATGGCGCGAGACGGCGCAACGCTCGCCCGCCGCGCGTCGCGTCCCGCGTGGCGGCGCGTTGAACCGTTGCTGCACGACGCGCACGGTCGCAGTGTCCTCGCGGCAAACGCCGTCTCGCACGGCTTGCTCGTCGTGCTGCTCGTCGAGCTTTTAAGGATTATGTATGCGGGCTAGCGCGCGACGAGATAAAGGGACGAGACACGCCCCCAGATTCGCGGCGGGCTGGCTCGCGCTCTCCCTGCTGGCACTCTCGCAAGTCAACTGCGGCGGCGCGTTGCGCGCGAGCACAACGGCGCGCGAGACGCCGCACGCGGCGTCGAAGGTTGAGACGGCGGGCGCGAGCGTCGCAATCGTCGGCTCGATTGACGCGGACGCGGACGGCGTGCCGGACGCGGCGGAGCTACAGTCTTTCGGCGACCGAGAGAACTTCCGGCGTTGGTTCACAGGCATTGCTGAGCAGCAGTTCTACGAGCCGAGCAAGGAGTGGAACACGGAACAGCGCGACTGCGCGGGGCTCGTGCGTTTTAGTTGGCGCGAGGCTTTGCGCGCGCACGACCGCAGGTGGCTCGCGCGGATGGGCGCGCCTTACGAAGCCTTCGCGCCGGACGTGCGCGCTTACACCCTTGAGCATAGCCCTCTCGGCGAGAAGCTTTTCCGCACCACCTTCGGCGCTTTCCGCGAGAGCGATCTCAAGGACGACACCTTCTCGGAGTTTGCAGACGCGCGCACGCTCAAGGAGTTCAACGCTGAGTTCGTCAGCCGCGACCGTGGGGCAGCACGCGCGGGCGACCTGTTGTTCTTCTACCAGTCGCACGCGCATAAGTACCCGTACCACGTGATGATCTTTCTGGGCGCGTCGCGCGTGGACGACGAGGGCGCCAGCGATTGGGTGGTCTATCACACGGGCGCGTCCGTCGCCGACAAGGGCACGGTGAAGAAAGTTCGGCTTGCCGTGCTCGATCATCATCCTGATCCGCGTTGGCGCCCCTTGCCATCGAATAAAAACTTCCTGGGCTTCTACCGTCTGAAGATTTTGCAGTGAGACGGATAAGTGAGCAGTAAGCAGTGAGCAGTGAGCAGTTGAGCCGTTGATCGTCAGCGTTGGATGGTTATCGTCAGATAATGCTGAGTCGGGTTGTTGAGTCAAGCTCATGAACACGAAAAAACTTTTCACGTCCGCCGTCATCTACCTCGCGGTTCTCTTCGCGGTCTTTTCGTTCTCGTTCTGGCGTCTGCGCGCGCTCGCCGAAGGCTACTCGGCGGGCGAGTGGTTCCCGGCGCAGGAGTACAGCGAGCGCGACCCGACGAAGCCCGCCAAGCCCTTCTTCTCGCTCATGACCAACCGCAGCTACGGCACGAACGAGCGTGCGCGCCTGTGGCTCAACTACCGCGACATTGACGCGATTGATTTTCGCGTCTATCGCGTGAACGATCCGTCGAAGTTTTTCCACGGACTTGAGAACCCGCACCAGTTCGGCGAGGACGAGCAGAGCGAGTTCGAGAGCTACTTCCGCAAGCGCCGGGCCACTTTCTTGGAGAAGGTGCGCCACTTCAAGGTAGCTTTCTACACATGGGGGCGCGACTACTTCCGCGCGCAGCTCAAAAACGACTCGCGCAAATCTTTCAACCAACGCTTTCGCAACCCCGACGAAGAGTTCGAGGCTCAGCGCTCACCCTTGAACGTCGCTGACTACGCGCGCGTGCCACTTCTCAATCCAGATCAGATGGTCACAAGCTGGCGCGAGAAACTGCCGCCGCTCGATAACGATTACGACCGTCGCCCCGTTCCCATCGGCAAGCGCGAGCCGGGCGTCTATGTCGTCGAGGCTGTGAACGGCGATCTGCGCGCCTACGGCATCGTGATGGTCACGGACTTGACGATGGTCGAGAAGACTTCGAAAGACGGGCAGTTGATGATCTACGCCGTCAACCGGCAGACGGGCGCGCCGCGCGCTGGCGTGAAGCTCGACATCACGCGCGGCAAGGACACCGTCACTTCGGGCATGACCGATCAGCAGGGCATCTACCGCACGACGATCAAGCCGGCGAATGCGTACGTCACCGTGCGGGCTAATGCCGACGAAGGGGGCGGTGACGAAGGCGACACAACGTCGGAACCGTCCTACGTCGTCATGGCGAACGAGGGCGGCAACTTCGCCATCTCCGATCTTGAGTCGTACTACTTCAGCGGCGGCGGCGGCGACGAGGAAGGCGGCGGCGGTGATTTGACGAGCTACGTCTATACGGATCGCCCCGTCTATCGCACGAACCAGAAGGTCTATTTCAAAGGCATCCTGCGCAAGCGCACGGAGAAGGGTTATCAACTCCCCAAAGGCGCGGTCACGGTGAGCGTCGAAGACCCGAACAGCGCGAAGGTTTACGAGCAACAGGTGACGCTCTCCTCGCGCGGCACGTTTAGCGGCGAGGTCAACATCGACGAGGACGCGCCGCTCGGCTCTTATAGCGTCGTCGCCGAATCCACGGACGGTACGGCGCGCGGCAGCTTCGAGGTGATGGAGTACAAGAAGCCCGAATACAAGGTGACGGTCTCCACGCCGCAGAAGTACATCGCTGTGGGCTCGACGACGAAGTTCACGGTCTCTGCGCGCTACTTCTTCGGCTCGCCTGTGACGAAGGCGGATGTGAAGTATTACGTCTATCGCTCGCGCTACTACCCTTCATTCTTTCAGGAGCCGACCGACCCGCTCGAAGACTTCGGCGTCGAAGACTCTACGGAAGATAACAGCAGCTACTACGGCGAGGGCGGCGACTCGATGGTCACCGAAGGTGACGGCAAGCTCGACTCGAACGGTCAACTGCAAGTTGACTTCAAAGTCCCTGAGCCCGGCGAGAAGCAGGCTTGGGACTACACCTACCGCCTCGAAGCGCAGGTGACAGACGCCGCGCGCCGCGAGATGTCCGGCACTGGCGAGTTCACGGGCGTGCGCGGGAGCACCGTGGCGGACGCAGAGACCGAGCGCTACGTCTATTACGCGGGCGACACGGCGCGTATTCTCGTGCACACGCGCGACTACGACGGCAAACCCAAAGCAGCGAACGTGACCTTGAAGTTCGTCGAAGACACCTGGGAGAAGATCGAGAAGAACGACTACGGCAACACATACACCGACTACAAGCTGAACGAGAAAGAGCTATCCTCCGCCTCCATCCAGACGAATGAGCAGGGCGAGGCGAGCCTCGACTACAAAGTCGATCACCCCGGCGACATACAGATCAAAGCGGTCG
>JAVXVR010000156.1:0-3334 GCA_032230165.1 Acidobacteriota bacterium
GAACTGTGGCGTCATCTCCGTCCCGCCGCAGAAGATGCCTTTGATGCCCAACTTCTTGAGCGAGACCTTCTCGCAGATGGCTTCGAGAAGCTTCGGCGTCGTGAACAAACACTGGATGCCTTCGTGCGCGCGCAAAAGCGTCAGAGCCTGATCGACGACGTGCTGCTTGTAGCCTTCAGCTTGCTTCGTCTGACCCGACTTCAAGAGCTTAATGACCCAGCGCGGATCGAGATCGACCATGAAGCAGATGCCGCCGCGATGCTGCGCGAGATGCTCGATGGCGAGGCGCAGCCGTCGCGGACCTGTGGGTCCGACCATCAGCCAGTCAGCACCCTTCGGAAAATCTTCGTCGGAGAGCGTGTCGCTAAACGCCTCGTAGTCGGTGCGGAAGTCTTCGATGTTGATGCGGCTTTTGGGCACGCCCGTCGAGCCGCCCGTCTCGAAGACGAAGACAGGGCGATCACGGTAGGCGCGTGGCACCCAGCGGCGCACGGGTCCGCCGCGCAGGTTCTCGTCCTGAAAAGAGCCGAAGCGCGCGAGGTCTGCGTAAGAGTTGATCTCGCGTCGCGGATCGAAGTCGAGACGTTTGGCTTGGTCGAGCCAGAACTCGCAGCCTGTCGCCGGGTCGAAGTGCCACTCGACGATCTCGCGCGTCCAGGCGTCAAGCCGCTCGCGCGCGGCTTCGACCTTCGTCCGTAATTCGTCTGTTTGTGCAACCGACATAGTTTGCGAATTTTACAGATGCCCCTCGCGCGAGCGCAAACTAAAACCCGCCGGGGTGTACGTCCCGGCGGGTCTTAGAGTATAACGAAACTGTTGGCGCGCTTAAAAAGTTTTGACGCGCTCACTCCCAAGCTGTTCAAGCATCCGGTCGGCTTCCTGCGGGTCGAGCTTTCTGAGCAGCACGAGCGTGCTCAAGACCGTGCCGTCGTTCCAGTTGCGCTGGTAGTTCAAGAGGATCAGCTCGCGCGCCTTATCAACGAGCCGCTGTTTCAAACTCGCATCATTCAACTCGACGAGACCTTTGAGCGCGTGGTACTGCATTGACTGCGACTCATCATCAAGGTAGCCGACGAACAGCTCGCGCAGTTCGGGTCGCTCTTTGACACGGCGACTCAAGCCATCGAGCGCGACGGCGCGCACAAGCCGCTTCTGATCGTTGCGCGCCGCGCCCAACAGCAGGTCATAGACTTCCCCGTTCTCAACCTTCGCCGCAAGCGCGCGAGCGGCGCGGGCGCGGACGATCTCCTTCTCATCGCGCATGGCGTCGATCATCGCGCGCATGACGTTTGGATCGTCCACGTACTTGCCGAGTGCGCCGACGATGGTCGTGCGGATCACGTCCTTCTTCTCGGTGGCGAGATCGCGCAGCAGACGGTCGCGCACGTCTTTGTCGCCCGCATATTTTTTAGCGAGCGCGCTCGCCGCCGTCATGCGCACCGTATCGTTCTTCCCCGTTTCGAGCACGCGAAGGAACGCGTCGCGCACGTCGGGTTCATTCGCATAAGACGCAAGCTCGCGCGCGGCAGTCATTTGCACGAGGCTGTTCTGATCGTCGCGCAAAGCCTCGACGAAAGCCTGCCGCACCTGCGGGTTTGAGACGTAGAGCGCGAGGTCGCTGACCGTCTGGTTGCGCGTCATGCTGCGGTCGGACGCCTTGAGGACGGTGAGCATCTCCGTCATCGTCAGACCCTTGGCGAGCCTGACCGTCCCCGTCACGTCGCTGACGGTGAGATTCGCGCCGCCCGTGCCGACCTTGGCGCGGAAGTCTGACTTGGTCATCTCGCCCTCGACGGCGACGTTCGGCAGCTCCACGTAAACCTTCCCCTTGATGCCGCTCGTCTGAAGTTCCGCGTTCACGTCTTCGATGAAGCGCAGCGTGACGCGACCCGCGACGTTCGAGACGCTGACGCCGCGACCCGAGAGGCGCACGAGCGCCATCGAGACCGAGCCGGAGACGTTCGCGATCTCCGCCGCGCCCGTCGCCTGCGCGATGCCGACGCGACCCGCCACGCCGTCGAGCTTCACCGTCCCGTCTATCTCGCCGACGCGCACGCTATCGCGCACGTTCGTCATCACGAGATTGATGCGGCGCGGCAGCGTGAGACGGACAGAGTGGCGCGTGCCGTCAGACCAGTCGGCGTCGCCCTTCAGTTTGCGTTCGGGGCCACGCAGGATCAGGCTCGAAGAAGTCTGCTCAACCGAGAGCTTGCGCGGATTGGCGGCGTAGGAATAGCTCTTGATGACGAGTTCGGCGGTCGAGCCGTCGATCGTGTCTATGACGACTGAGCCGTCTATGTTCGAGAGTTCGACGCGCGCGTTCGCAGAGAGCTGATAGGTCTGTCGCAATTCCTCGCGCTCGGTCGTCTCGTCGCCGATCCACAAGTCGTCGCCGTTGTAGTTGAAATTAAATTTGAAGTCGAAGTCCGGCATCGCGATGGGCGCAATAGCCGGGATGGGCGGGATGGGCACTTGGATGTCGGGGATGTTGACGTAAATTTCGGGCATGTTGATCGCGACGGGCGCGATCCTGCCGAGATCGATCTTAACTTCGGGCTTCACCTCGACACGCGGCGCCGGGGTCTGCGCGCTCGCGCCGCGACCGGTGAACGCGGCGGCTGCGGCAGCGATGAGCATGATGATGGCGATCAGCTTGGTTCTCATCTTTCGTCACTCCTTCTAAGGGGCGGGCTTATTTGCACGCCGCCGCCGCGCCGGGCGCGAGCTTGGCGAGGCGGACGGTCTGGCTAAACGAGTCGAGCGTGATCTGCGCCTGACCGTCGCCGTGGCGCGCTTCGACGCGGCGCATCGCGCGCGAGTCGGGGCTCGGCGTCGAGGTGCGCACGGGGAATTCCGTCACGGCGTCGCTGTTGTAAGACATCAGGTTCGCCGTGAAGCCCGGAGAGCTTTCCGGGACTGCCATCGTGATCTGTCCTTCCATGGACTTCAGACGATAGCGACCGTTCGGCGCGATTGCCCCGGTGAAGTTGATCTCGGAGTCGGTGGTCGTCGCTTCCACGTCGCCGCCGACGTTGACGAGCCTGATCTCGCCGCGCGAGGTGCTGGCGTCCACGCGACCCTTGACGCACTGGATGTCTATGTTGCCGTTGATGGTCGTGGCGCGCACGTCGCCGTTCGAGCGGCGCACGCTGATCTCGCTCGAAGAGGCGACGATGTAGACGAGCCCGTCCACATCCTCGACGTTGACGTTGCCGCTGCGCGTGCGGACTTCGAGCGCGCCGACGTGGCTCGCCGTGACGTTGCTGCCGCCGCTCACGACCGAGACGGGACCGTCTATGCCGGAGATGTTGAGATCGCCCCCGCGCACCTCGAT
>JAVXVR010000158.1:0-7245 GCA_032230165.1 Acidobacteriota bacterium
ACATTTCATTCTCTATTACTTCCGCGCCGATGGCACGCTGGCAAAGATCGAATCAACGCTGAACACCTTCTACGGGCACGTCACAGCGAGGCGCGAAAAACACTTCGATGCGAGCGGAAAACTTCTGCGACAGACTGAACATTTTTACAAGCTTGGGACAACACGCAAGGAACCAAATCCTTACGGAGAACCAGATAAGTTTATTGACGAACCGACGCCACTCTATAAGAGAGTTTCCGATCTCCCCTTCAGCCACTTGCTGGACTCGCAAAAGCTGACGCGAAAGTCTGGGTGAGCACAGAAGATTTGTCTATGCACTACCACCTTATCGGAATCTGCGGGACGGCGATGGCGTCGCTCGCCGGGATGCTTCAGGCGCGCGGTCATCGTGTGACCGGCTCGGACGAGAACGTCTATCCGCCGATGTCCACGATGCTCAGAGACCTCGGCATTGAAGTAAAGCAGGGCTACAAGCCGGAGCACCTGCATCTAGCGCCGGACTGTGTCGTCGTCGGCAACGCCTTGTCGCGCGGCAACCCGGAAATTGAAGAGATGTTGAACCGCAAGCTCACCTACCGCTCGCAAGCCGAGGTCGTCAAGGAGGAGTTCATACGCGGGCGACGCTCGCTCGTCGTCGCGGGCACGCACGGCAAGACCACGACGACGAGCATCGCGACGTGGGTCATGGAAGTGGCGGGCTTGAACCCGTCGTTTCTCGTCGGCGGCGTCGTGCAGAACTTCGGCAAGAGCTTTCGCGTCGCGCAGAGCCCGTACTTCATCATCGAAGGCGACGAATACGACACCGCCTACTTCGACAAGGGCGCGAAGTTCATGCACTACCTGCCCGAAGTCGCTATCGTCAACAACATCGAGTTCGACCACGCAGACATCTATGCTGATCTCGCCGCCGTTAAACTAGCGTTTCGACGTTTGATGAACCTTGTGCCGTCAAACGGTCGCCTCATCGCCGGTTGGGACGACGCGAACGTGCGCGCCGTCGTCTCGGAGATGGGCGCGCGACTCCACACGCGTCTCGAAACCTTCGGCACGAGCGCGGACGCCAAGTGGCAGGCGCGCGACATAGACTTCTCAGGCGAGCTGACGCGCTTCCGTGTCTTTCGCGAGGGCAAGGAGTGGAGCGAGTTCGAGACGCCGCTCATCGGTGAGTTCAACGTGAGGAACACGCTCGCCGTCGTCGTCGCGGCTGATGCGTGGGGCGTCGCACCTTCGCAGATCAAGGAAGCCCTCGCCACGTTCCAGAGCGTGCAGCGCAGGATGCAGGTGAAGGGCGCTGCGGCGGGCGTCACCATCATAGACGACTTCGCGCACCACCCGACCGCCGTGCGCGAGACGTTGCAGGCTCTGCGCGACAAATACAAACAGGGTCGTCTCGTCGCGGTGTTTGAGCCGCGCTCGGCAACGTCGCGCCTCGCGGTCTTCCAGAAAGAGTACGTCGCCGCGCTCTCGCAGGCTGACTATGTCGTCGTCGCCTCGGTCTTCGACCGCGAGAAGGGATCGGTTTACGGTCGCCTCCTCGACACCGACGAGCTGACGAAAGAGATCGACGCGGCGGGAACAAAAGCTTTCTGCCTCGACGGCGCGGACTCAATCGTCTCGCACCTCGCGCCGGAGCTTCGCGCCGGAGATACCGTCGCCGTCATGTCCAACGGCGGCTTCGGCGGCGTCCACGACAAACTGCTCAACGCTCTGCGCCAGAGGGAGAAGAAGAATTGACTCATTGATTCATTTGCTCATTGACTTATTTTCCATTCAGTCAATCGCTCAATGAGTCAATGGCTCAATGAGTCAATGAATCAATCTCTCCGCTCGCTCGCGGGTCGCCCCGAAAGCGAACTGGGCGCGTCGAGGTTTGCGCCGTCGTGGACAGCCATCGCGTGCCGCTCGACGAGTTCGCCGCCGAGCCAGCCCGCGACGAGCGCGAGCAGAACCGCCGCGAATGAGCAGGCGAGCGCGATTGTGTCCGGCTGGTAAGCGGGCGCGCCGCGACGAAACCACCAGCTCGCGACGAAGAGGACGAGCATCACGTCGTTCAAGACGGCGTGAAAAAGTCCGACTCGCTTGGCGCGTGTGTTCTTCGGGATCGACAGCCAATCGACGAAGCCCGGCACGGCTGCGACGAGTCCGCCGATGACGCCTGCGACGATCATCCAGAACGCCGCGACCGTGAACTGCGTGTTCGACGTGACGAGATAGACGATGTCGAAGACGACGGCGGTCGAGAGCAGACCGAGCGGATAGACGATCAGGATCGGGTGCGCGCCGTGTCCGAGAACTTTGAATTTACTCTCCATAGTTTTCCTCTCCGATCAGAAGTCACACAACGACTCAGCTCAAACCTTAAGCGAAGGCTTCAATGCGGCAAGAGTTTTTGAGGGGGACTCAGGCATGAGTGTATGCAACTCTCCGGACGGCGACAAGGGGAAGGAGCGCTCAGCAATCAGCACTCAGCAGTCAGCCAGACTCGTCAGTTATCGGTCTTCCATTGTTTAGATTATACTGACCGTCGTTTCTTGATAGCTGATTGCTGAATGCTGATTGCTGAGTGCTTCTTTATGTCCATTCTCGAACGCATACGCCAGCGCGCCGCCGCAGACCCGCAACACATCATCTTGCCGGAAGGCGAAGACCCGCGCACCGTCGCCGCCGCCGCGCGCTGCGTGAGGGAGAAGCTCGCGCGCATCACCTTGTTAGGCTCCGAGGAGAAGATTCGACAAGCCGCGCGCGAAGCGGGCGCAGACCTCGGCGGCGTCGAGATCATCGATCACCGGCGCGCCCCCGACTTCGACAAGGTTGCCGCGCTCTATCATGAGCTGCGCCGCGCCAAAGGCATGATGCCCGACGAGGCGCGCATCACTGTGCAAGACCCGCTCTACTACGGGAATCTGCTCGTGCGCGCGGGTCGCGCCGACGGCTCGGTCGCGGGTGCGACGAACACGACGGCACACACCGTGCGCGCCGCGCTCCAGTGCGTCGGCGTGCGCGCGGGGTTCAAGCTCGTCTCCAGCTTCTTCGTCATGGCTTTGCCGCGCACAGACTTCGGCGCAAACGGCGCGCTGATCTATGCCGACTGCGGCGTCGTCATCGATCCGACGGCGGTCGAGCTGGCAGAGATCGCGATTGCGTCAGCCGACTCGTGCCGCGCCCTGCTCGAAGCCGAGCCGAGGGTAGCGATGCTCTCGTTTTCGACCAAGGGCAGCGCGCAGCACAAGCTCGTCGAGAAGGTCGTCGAGGCGACGCGCACGGCTCGGGCGCGCGCACCGGAGCTTGAGATCGATGGGGAGTTGCAGGCAGACGCCGCGCTCGTCCCCTCGGTCGCGCAGTCGAAAGCTCCGGGCTCTTCGGTCGCAGGTCGCGCCAACGTCCTCATCTTCCCAGACCTGCAAGCCGGCAACATCGCCTACAAGCTGACCGAGCGGCTCGCGGGCGCGACCGCCATTGGTCCCATCCTGCAAGGCTTGGACAAGCCCTGCAACGATCTCTCGCGCGGCTGCAAGGCTGAGGACATCGTGGACGCCGTCGCCATCACGGCGGTGCAGGCGCAGAGCCGCAAGTCGCAACGCTCTTGAAATCACGCGATCCGCCTCCGCGCGCTTAACTTCACGCACCGACCCTTGAACTTACTTCGGGGCGGGCAACGCGACGACGCCCCCACGAGCATCTCAAGTAGCGTCATACCGTAGAAAGTCGAACGCTTCTATCACGGAGTTGTGATCATGCCCCTACGCCGCGCGCTCACGCTGCCCGCAGCCTTCATGCTGCTCTTCGCCGTCACGCTGCAAGCACAGTCGGGCAGGGTCGCGCCCAAGCCGAGCCCCAGCCCCGCCGACCGCGACGATCAGATCAAGGTCTTCACCGAAGAAGTCCGCATCCCTGTCTTCGCGCGCGACGACTACGGTCACTTCGATCCGACGCTTGAGACGAACGATGTGCTCGTGCTCGAAGACAACGTGCCGCAGACCGTGCGCAGCGTCCGGCGCATCCCCGCGAGCATCCTCCTCGTCCTCAATACGGGCGGTGAACTAAATCCCGGCTTGCGCACGCGGACGACGCGCGAGATGGCGCTCAACCTCGTCGGCGCTTTACGCGAGGGCGACCGTGTCGCGGTGCTCCAGTTCAATCGCCGCACAGAGTTGATCCAACCGTGGACGAATAATCTCGCCGATGCGCGCCACGCCATCACGACGAAGCTCCTCGGCGGCACGGGCGCGCGCCACGCCGAAGCTTTGACGCAAGCCGCGCAACTCTTCGTTGAAGAGCCGCAGGGCAACCGCCATGTCGTGCTCGTCACCGACGGAGTGGAGACGCCGGGCGGTGGCGCGACCATCGCGGAGTTGGATAAGACTCTCTCGGAGTCGAGCGTGCTCGGCGGTCGCGCGGGCTACGCCGAAGCCTACAAGCGTCTTCAGGCGGTGGGCGCGACCATCCACGTCATCAGCTACGGCACGCTCGGTCGCAAAGTCGCGAAGGAGAAGCGCGAGTCGGGCTCGACCGCAGCGAGCGGCGTACCCGGCAGCGTCAAAGCATCCGGCGTCTCGCGCGCAGGGATCGATCCGACGATGCCGCCGACCGAGAGTCGCGGCGGCGCGATGGCGGGGCTGCCCGGCGCGGGATCAATTTTCTTCGACCCGGCGATGAAGCGCGTCCGCAAGGCTTACGAGAAGGCGATGGTGCGCGGAGAGCAGCAGATGAAAGTGTTGACCGCCGAGACGGGCGGTCGCATCTACTTGCCGACGACCGACGAAGATTTGATCGCCGAGGGCGCGGACGTGGCGAAAGAGATCGGCACCGAGTACGTCCTCACCTATAGCCCGAAGCGCTCGCTCGCCAACAGCCCGCCCGACGAGTACCGCCGCATACAGGTGCTGCCGCGCCGGGGCGGTCTCACGCTTCGCGCGCGCCGCGGCTACGTCGCCGCCTCCGCGCAAGGCGCGAAGGACAAAGCGCAAGAGAGTAAGTCGTCAGGGAGCAAACCTCAAAGTTAGTCGACGATGAAGACGGCTCATCAGCCGGGGCTTCATGCAAGTGGCGCGAGACCTGTGCTATATTTTTGCCCTCTAGCCGGTGTGGCGGAATGGCAGACGCGCTCGACTCAAAATCGAGTTCCCAAAAGGAGTGTGGGTTCAAGTCCCTCCACCGGTATTAAATAGATTTGATCGTTTACGGGCAGTCGCCAGACTCGCCCGTTTTTCTTTCCCCATCTTCCCCGTGTGCCGCCTTCATTGACTTGTTACTAGATTAAGCATAACCTCGGCACGCTTCCGAAAAGCCGCAAGGTTCGACCCACGATCTGCATTCGCCTCTGCATCTCGCCCGTTTAGCCTTCTCTGAAATCCAACGCGCTGTGCTCTCTCTGGCTCAGTCCTTTCCACAGAAAGAGATTCCATGAACAAACTAATATCGCTCTTTGCAGGTTTTCTACTCATGTTTGGCGTCATAGGCTCAGCCGCGGGCGCGCCGCCGATTCCGATTACCGGGGATACCACCCCGATAGCCTGGGACACGTCAGCCGGGGGCTTCAAGGGTGAGACGGGACGAACCTACAGGTTCAGTTGCCCGGCGGACGGCACGGCAGCGGGTATTTACGGCAGCGACGTTTATACGGACGATTCTTCGATCTGCACGGCGGCGGTTCATGCTGGGATCATCAGCATTGAGCACGGCGGCACGGTGACCATCGAGATACGTCCCGGTCGCTCTACCTACGGCAGCACGACGCGCCACGGGATCAAGTCCATGAACTGGGGCGAGTATCCGCGTAGCTTCGTGTTCAATACATCCGGCGCGAGCCAAGACGGTCGTAGCGCAGGTGGACGCAATTCGCGACCGGACGCGGACAATGATGAGAGCGCAGACGTGACCCCGATCGGTTGGGACACATCAGCCGGGGGCTTCAAGGGCGAAGCAGGGCAGACCTACAGGTTCAGTTGCCCGGCAGCAGGCACGGCAGCGGGTATTTACGGCAGCGACGTGTATACGGACGATTCTTCGATCTGCACCGCCGCTGTCCACGCCGGAAGCATTACGCGCGCGCAGGGCGGCATGGTCACTATTGAGATACGTCCCGGTCGTTCCACCTACGGCAGTACGCTGCGCCACGGGATCAAGTCCATGAACTGGGGCGAGTATCCGCGTAGCTTCGTGGTTCGCTAGATGCGTGCGAAGTAACTGAAGGTGGTTCGGCGCGCCGCGCCGTCACCTTCATTTCCCACAGGAGAGCTTTGGATGCAGATCAGAAAACGCGTGAACCTTCGTTCACTCATCTTTCTTCTCTTGACCCTGGTCGCCGCCGCAGGCTTATTCGGCGCGCTTCCGTCGGTCGCGGGGGCCGTCGGTCAAACCAGCAACGAAGCAAAAAGCCGGACGCCCGTCCATCATCGAAAACAGGTTCACGTCTCGTGCAGACAGATCTGTCTAGCCGACTATGATGCGTGCGCCAGTCCCGGCGCCAAGCGCGGGGTACGTTCGTGTAAGGCGGTGCGCAACGAATGTCTGGCGGCGTGCCCGACAGCACCGTAAACAAAACAATCAAAACTTGCGGCTCGCGCGTCGCCCCTTAGCCTTTCGTTGGCGGGCGGTGCGGCGTGCGAGTTCGCGCTGCGCCGCGCGGGAGCATGTTGCCATGAGGCTGTCACGGTATCCCGCTCCGGTCTCGTCCGCGAAGGACGTAACTTGCCGGGAACTAATAATGGAGATTGGAATGAGCACGAAAAGAATGCGGTATCCGAAGACACCTGTTTTGTTGATCGCCGCGTCGGCGCTAGCGTTAGGGCTCACCGCGTGTGGGCGGAGCACAGTTTCGCAAGGTGCGGCAGGCAATGCGCGTGTGACGGCAGCCTCTGCTGATCCGAAGATAGGCGCTGCGAAGACCTCCGCGCCCGCCGCCCCGGCGCTCGCCGGAAGCGACGCACAGACGGCTATCAGCAACGCCAAGCAGTTGCTCCAGAGCCAGCCAGCTTATCGCGTGCGCACCACTTCAACGTCCTCGATGGGCGGAGAGCCGTCGAACGGGCTTCGCGAGTTCGTCGCGCCCGATCGGATGCGCATCATCGATCACGGGCGAGAGATCATCATCATCGGTAAGACCATGTACGTCAAAAAGGGCGGCGCATGGCAGAACATGGGCACACAGATGAGTGATATGGCGGAGAAGATGAAGGGCGACGTCCAGAACATGAGCGCCGAGGAGCGTGCACAGGCTTTGAAGGGGCTCTCCGGTGATTACAC
>JAVXVR010000196.1:0-6474 GCA_032230165.1 Acidobacteriota bacterium
GAGCATGAAGTCTTTGGCGTAGGGCTTCGCCGTCTCGAAGAAGTTGAACTCCGGATCGGTGATGATGCCGATGCCTTCCAAAGTCATCAGCGCGCGCATGATGTAGGTGAAGTGCGACGGAAGTCTAAACGGGTATTCGTAAACCACCTCCGCGAGATCGTAAGTCAACTCTTTGAAGTTCACTTCGCCAAGCTTCAGATTCAGGTAGTGCCGAAAGAGTCCTTCGACGACGGGTCGCACCCGCTCCGCATCAACGCCGGGCTTCAAAAAGTTGAGGTTGATCAAATCCTGCGCGAGCCCTTCCGTGTCCTTCTCGACGACGTGGAAGAAGGCGTCGATCATCTGCGACTGGAGGCGCGCGCTGATCGTGCCCGTCATGCCGAAGTCGAAGAAGGCGAGCCGCCCGTCGGGCATGACGAGCAAGTTACCGGGATGCGGGTCGGCGTGGAAGAAGCCGTCTTCCAGGAGTTGCTTCAAGTAAGTCCGCACGAGCAGCCGGTTCACCTTGACGGGCGAGACGCGGCGCGCGCGCAAACCTTCGATGTCCGTCACCTTCGTGCCGCGTATGAACTCCATCGTCATGACGCGCGCCGTCGTGTGCGAAGCGTGAATCCGTGGCACATGCACGACGCGCCACGCGGCGAAGTTGCGGCGGAAGCGTTCGGCGTTCCGAGACTCGTGGACGTAGTCCATCTCCTCGCGGATGGTCTCGGAGAACTCTGTGAGCATCCCCTCCCAGTCAGCGTTCTCGCCGAAGCGCGGGAAGCGCGCGAGGACGAACGCGAGGAGACTTCCGAGCACGTGGATATCGAACGTGATCGTCTCGGCGAGGTGCGGTCGTTGGACTTTGACGGCGACCTCCTCGCCCGTGTGCAGCCGCGCCCGATAGACCTGACCGAGCGACGCCGAAGCTATCGGTTCAGCATCGATCTCCGCGAACGCTTCCTGAACGGTGCGACCAAGCTCAGCCTCGATGCGCGCGTAAGCCTCCGTCGTCGAGAACGGCGGCACTTGATCTTGGAGCGTCATCAGCTCCTTGACGTAGGCGAGCGGCAATAGATCGCCGCGCGTGGCGAGCGTCTGACCGATCTTGATGAAGGTGGGACCCAGACGCAGCAGGCTCTCTTTCAACCACGTCGCCTGTTTGCCGAGCCGCGCCTCCTTGCTCTCGGACGCGTCCGCGCCGCGAAAGACGACGTAGCGTACCGCACGTATGACGCGATCCAGCACGCGCCGCAAAAACTCCAGCCGTCGCGCGCGACGTAGTTTCGCGCCGCCCTCGGCGCGCGCTTCTTCCAACCTGCGCTCGCTCATGCGCGCCGAGAACTTCGCCTGCGCCTCGTAGTTTTCGAGGAACAGGTAGAGGTTGAGAAGTCCCAACACGCGCGCGATCTGCGCCGCGCGCAGCCACCCGCGCCAGCCGAGCTTGCGCCGCGACGCTCCCACGCCTTCGGGCTTCGCCACTTCCTCGCGCACAGCGATGCTCTCGACTAACGCTGCCGCGTTGCTCGCCGCCTCCGCCTTGCTCCGTGTCGCCGCAAGACTTCGCACGTCCTTCTTCGCGACAATTTCGGCGCGGACGATTTCGACTCGCGCGTGCGTCGGCTTGACCGTCGTCACGAGCGCGTGGCGCGTGCGCTCGTCCTCGCGTGCGCCGTCGCCGTTCACGCCGCCACCGCGCGCGGTTTTATCGTCGAGCCCCGCGTCGCTCGCGGACGCCGGGCTGTTTCCCTTGTGTTGGTCGAATGACATCACGAATTAGATGCTAAAAATGCTCTATCGCAATCCTGTGGCAAAACAAAGAAGTTTCAGGTTGCATGTTTCAAGTCACAGTTCGCGGCGGGATTGCTTGGAACTTGAGAACTTGCAACCTGAAACTTCCAACTTGGAACTTTAGATCACAGCCAGCGAATGGCGCACGCCGCGCCGCGCGAAAAACTCTTCGGCGCGAGAAACGTCCGCGTCGATCTGCTTTTTCAGCTCTGCGACCGAAGCGAATTTCCTCTCCGCGCGCAGCCGACTTAAGAAACGCACGCGCACCACGTCGCCGTAGAGATCGCCACGCCAATCGAGCACGAACGTCTCGACCGAAGGCTCGGCGTCGCGCTCAAACGTCGGGCGCACGCCGACGTTTGTCACGCTGCGCCGCCACGCGCCCTCGACGAGAGTCGCCGTCACGTAAACCCCCGCGCGCGGGATGACGCGGTTCTGCGGATGCAGATTCGCCGTCGGGAATCCGAGCCCCGCGCCGCGCGAAGCCCCGCGCACGACGCGCCCCTCGACGCCGTAGGGGCGACCAAGCATCCTCCGCGCGAGATTGACGCGCCCCTCGGCGAGCAGCGCGCGAATCCGGCTCGAGCTGATGCGATGACCGCGCAGGCACACCTCCGGCACTTCATCGGCGCGGAAGCCGAGACGGCGACTCACGTCGCGCAGCAGGTCGATGTTGCCCTCGCGGTTATGACCGAAGGCGAAGCCGCGACCGAGATAGACTTCCCTCGCCTGAAGTCGCTCCTGCACCACGTCGCGCAAAAACTCTGCGGCGCGCACGCGCGCAAACTCCGGCGTAAAGCGCACGACAATCGTCTGCTCAACGCCCAACACGCCGAGCGCCTCGATCTTCTGATCGAAGGTCTGCAAGAGCGGCGGCGCAGATTCCGGGTGGAGCACGGCGCGCGGGTGCGGGTCGAACGTGACGACGGTCGGCACGGCGTCGAGTGCGCGCGCGCGTTCGACGACCGTCTGTACGATCAGTTGATGACCGAGATGCAGACCGTCGAAGACGCCGAGCGTCAAAACGGTCGGGCGCGCGATCTCCGCGTTGTCAGTGCCGTGAAAAAGACGCATGGGGAAACGATGAAGTAGGAACGATGAACGATGAAGTGATGATAAGTGGTTTTACTTCATCGTTCATCGTTCCTACTTCATACTTCAATCTCCAGTCCGTCGTAAGCCCACTCGACTCCCGGTGGCAAAAGTTTCGCGTCGCGCGCGTGTTTGATGTCGTGGGCGATGTGCGTCAGGTACGTGCGGCGCGGTCTGAGTTGCTCGACGTAGGCGAGCGCGGATTCGAGCGTGAGGTGCGTTGGGTGCGGTTTGACGCGCAGGCAGTCGAGCACGAGCGCGTCGAGGTCGCGCAAAGAGTCGAGCGTCGCGGGCGGAATCTCGCTCAGGTCAGTCGCGTAGGCGAAATCGTTGAAGCGGTAAGCGACGACGGGGAGTCGTCCGTGGATGACTTCGAGCGGCGTCACTTGCAGATCACGACTCAGGCAGAACGGCGCGCCGTTGACGACCGTGTGCGCGACCACTTGCGGCAGCCCGCCGCCGAAGTGCGAAGGCTCGAAGACGTACTTGAAGATGCGCCGGATATCCACCCACGCGCGCTCGTTGGCGTAGACGCCCAAAGCGCCGTGGCGAAAGTTCAAGGGGCGTATGTCGTCGAGACCGAAGATGTGATCGGCGTGGCAGTGCGTGATGAGCACGGCGTCCAGGCGCTTGAGCCCGACGCGCAAAGCCTGCTGGCGAAAATCCGACGAGGTATCGACGAGCACGGTCTGAGCGTCGTGCTCGACGAGGACGGAGACTCTCAGTCGCCGGTCGCGCGGATCATCCGACGTGCAAGTCTCGCACGCGCACCCGATGGAGGGCACGCCCGTCGAAGTGCCTGTGCCTAGAAGGGTCACCTTCATAGTTAAAAGTTCAAAGTTAAAAGTTCAAAGTTAAAAGTTTAAAGCGGAAGTCCGACCGTCATCTTCGTACTTTGAACCTGGGACTTTGAACTTTTAACTTTGAACTTTGAACTTACCTTCCCCCCGTGATATCGCCGCCGGTGAAGCCGCGCGCGGGCGCGGGGGGCGTGCGCGCGCTCGTGAGCGAGACGTATTGCATACGCAGCTCGGCGAGGATGCTTTCGAGTATCTGCTCCTCCTGCGCGCCGAGGTTGCCGCGCGTCTTCTCGCGTATGGTGGCGAGCAGATCGATGCAGTGACGAGCGAGCGGCAGATCGACTTCGCCCGGCGGCATCCCCGGATGCTCCGTCATGCCCATGGCGGCGGCGGCGGGCGAGGCGATGAACATGACGAGGTTGGCAAACGGCGTGGGATCGACTTCCGCGCCTGCCTGTCCCGCGTCGTCCCGCTGCGAGCGTGCGGCATCGGTCGCATCCGCCCCGGCGCTCGTCGTGGGTCGCTGTTGCGGGGACGACTCTGCCGTCGGCGTGGGCGTTTGCGCCTCGGCGGCTGGTGAAGTCGGCGCGCGCTCAACGGGCGTCGCCGTCGCGTCCGCCGCCTCTTCGCGCTCGATGTCGCGCGGCGTGCCGTCGGGATTGAAGAGTCGCCGATCCGTGACTTTGAAAATGGGTTTTTCTTCGCTCATCTCGTCGTCGCTCATACGTGGACGCCGCGGCTCGGTCGAATCAGAGTCGCGAAGCCGCCCGGAGTTGAATTTGTCAGAGTGATTTTCAAACGCGATGGTAGCACCGACATCTGCGCGCCCGCAAGAAAGCTGGTCGCGAGGCGCAAGCCCGCGTTAAAACCGCCCGCACCGCTTGGCTCAACCGCCGCGCAAGTTTTAGACTGCGTGCGTCGCGCCAATTTTTCGGCTCGCGCTCTTTCGACTCAAGACTCCAGACTTCAGACTCTCGACATAAGTTATGCCAGCCACCTTCTCCGATCTCATCGCGCTGATGTCCACCTTGCGCTCGCCCGAAGGCTGCCCCTGGGATCGCGAGCAGACCTACGCCACGCTTGCGCCGATGCTTTTGGAAGAAGCCTACGAGGCTTTCGAGGCGGTCGAGGCGGCGCGCGAGGGTCGCCCCGCAGAGCTGCGCGACGAGCTGGGCGATCTGCTCTTCCAGATCATCTTCTACGCGCAGGTCGCCGCAGAGCGCGGCGAGTTCACGATTGACGAGGTGGTGGATCAGATTCACGAGAAGATGGTGCGCCGCCACCCGCACGTCTTCGCCGACGCACGCGCCGAAGACGCGGCGGAAGTTTTGCGCAACTGGGAGGCGATCAAAGCCGAGGAGAAACGCGCGGCGGGGAAAGACAACAAGTCGGACGACGCTTCACTGCTCGACGGCGTCTCCGCGAAAGCGCCCGCGCTGATGGAGGCGCACCAGCTCACGACCAAAGCGGCGCGCGTCGGCTTCGACTGGCAGAGCGTCGAAGATATCTTCGACAAGCTGCACGAAGAGATCGACGAGCTGAAAGAAGCGATCAGAGAGCGCGACGAGACGCAACGCGCGCGCGCTTCAGTCAAACAGCCGCGCGCCTCGTCTGTGCAAACCGACGCCGCTTCGAGCGAGCAGCGGCGGCGCGAAGCCCCGTCGCGCCCCTTGCGGGACGAAGACGCTGAACACGAGCGCGTGCGCGAGGAGTTAGGCGATCTCCTCTTCGCCGTGACGAACATCGCGCGACACTTAGGCGTCGAGCCCGAAGCCGCGCTGAAGCTAACGAACAGGAAGTTTCGCCGACGCTTCCGCCACATCGAGCGTGGTCTCGCCGCGCGCGGTCGCGCGCTTGACGCCGCGACGCTCGAAGAGATGGAAGCGTTGTGGCAGGAGGCGAAAAAAAGTGACAAGTGACAAGTAATAAGTGACAAGTTAAAATTGTGAGGTTGGCATCGTGCCAGTCTCTCTGACAAACACATCTTTCGGGGGTTCTCAGGCTCATGTCTCTGATCCGCTTCGTGCGCAACTACGACGATCTTTCGACCGACCGGGGCTTCCAGTTCAAGTTCTACTGCGACAAGTGTGGCAACGGGTATCTGTCGAGCTTCCAGACCTCGACGCTCGGCACAGCCGGATCGCTTTTGCGCGCGGCGGGCGATCTCTTCGGCGGGTGGGCTTCGAGCGCAGGCAACTCGGCTTATGAGATTCAGCGACAGGTCGGCGGCAAGGCGCACGACGAGGCGATACAGAAAGCCGTCGAAGAGGCGAAGCAGCATTTTCACCAGTGCTCGCGCTGCGGCAACTGGGTCTGTCCGGAAGTCTGCTGGAACGCCTCGGCGGGACAATGTGAGGCGTGCGCGCCCGATTACAACGAGGAGCTGGCGGCATCGCACGCGCAGGCGAAGGCTGAGGCGGCACGCGATCAACTACATGAGAAGGCGCGCGCAACCGACTACTCTTCGAAGATCGACATGGGCGCGGACTCTGTGCTGAAAGCGCCGACGCCGCCCGCGCAGGCTGTCGAAGCCGCCGCCGCGCACGTGCGCTGCTCGTCGTGCGGCTCGGAAGTGGGCAAGGCGAAGTTCTGCCCCGAGTGCGGGACGCCCGTTAAACCGCCGCGCCCGGCGTGCCCGTCGTGCGGGCATGAGCCGGAAGCGCCGACGAAGTTCTGCCCCGAATGCGGCGCGAAGATGGCGGCGGGTTAGACGGAAGCTCTCGCTCACTAAGACAAGAGCGCTTGTCGAAGCTAAAAGGAAAAGGTCTGACTGTTAACAGTCAGACCTTTTCCTTTTAGCTTCGACAAG
>JAVXVR010000231.1:0-3801 GCA_032230165.1 Acidobacteriota bacterium
CGGCGGTCGCGCCCGTGATGGCGAACGCCAACCCTCGGAGCAAGGTCAGTTGGGCGAACCTGCTCGTCGAGTACGCGCCGTGGCTCGAACCTACTGAAGGCGGCGAACGCGAGCACCTGCCCGGTCACAACGGCTCATACAAGCGCGACGTGCTGCTCGCATACGGCGAACGCCTCGAAGCGATGCTCGACGCCGAGAGCGTCCTTCACTGGGACTTGCGCGCGTGCGGGCACAGGCTCTTCCTCGAATCGCGCGCGCGCACGCTCCACCTGAACTTCACGGATGCGACAGCGTCCGCCACTCTGCGCTTCCACGGCGGTCGGCTCTTCGCCGCGTCGCGCGCGCGTCGTTGGTCGCCGTGGAAGCGGCTCGCGTTCGCCGCCGGATCGCCGCTCATCCCGCTCGTCCGCTTCGCGCGCATCGCGCGCGCCGCGCGCCGCGCGCTCCCACGGACGGCGAGTCAGATTGGAATATTGTCTCTGGTCTTCGCGGCGCTCGTCTGCGACGGCGCGGGCGAGTTCGTCGGCTACGCTGCGGGCGGCGGCGCGGCGATGGCGAAACTTTCCGACATGGAGTTCAAGCGCGAACGTTTCATCAAGCACGCGCCGCATGACGACGACGCCGATGACAAAGACGCCGGACGCTCATCGCAACTCGCACACGCACGCACGGAAGCCAGCGCACGCTTGATGAGACGCTGAGGCGCGATGAACGACCTCCCCCTCATCTCGATCATCGTCCCGACCTATCAGCGCCACGCGCAACTGGCGCGATGTCTCGCGGCGCTCGCCGGGCTCGACTACCCGCGCGAGCGCGTCGAGGTCATCGTCGTGGACGACGGGAGCGAGCCGCGCGTAGATGAAGCGCTTGCGCCCTTTCACACGTGCCTCACGCTCAAACTGCTCTCGCAGGAGAACGCCGGACCTGCTGCCGCGCGAAACTTAGGCGCACAAAACGCGCGCGGCGAGTTTCTCGTCTTCACGGACGACGACTGCCTGCCCCGTCCAGACTATCTGCGCGCTCTCGCCGCTCGCCTGCGCGACGCGCCCGACACACTCGTCGGCGGTCGCACCGTCAACGCGCTTGCGGACAACCCGTACTCCGCGACGAGCCAAATGATCATCGATGTCGTCTATGACTATTACAACGGTGCGCGCGCGGACGATGACGACGAGGCGAGTGCGGACGATGACGACGGCGCGCGCAAGAGCGGCAACGCGGAGCATGAGAGCGAAGCGCGCTTCTTCGCGTCGAACAACTTCGCCGTCCGAGCCGCGCGCTTTCGCGACGTGGGCGGCTTCGACGCGCGTTTCCGCTGCTCCGAGGATCGAGACTTCTGCGACCGCTGGCTCGCGCGCGGGCTGCTGATGACCTACGCGCCCGAAGCAGTTGTGTGTCACGCGCACGCGCTCGACCTCGCCTCGCTCTGGCGTCAACACTTCGGGTACGGTCGCGGCGCGCACCTGTTTCACCGCGAGCGCGTCTCACGCGGCGGCGCACATTTCAAACCTGATCCAACCTTCTACACGCAACTCCTCAGCGCCGCGCTCTCCGAGCCTCGCGTCACACGCGCCGTCGCGCTCGCGACGCTGCTCGCGTGGGCGCAGACGGCGAACGCGGCGGGCTTCCTTTACGAACGCTTCCGCGCGTCGCGCGCGCAGAAGTCGTGAGACAGAAAAATTTTTGCGATATGGACACACCGAAAAAGTCGCCGCACAAATTGGAACGAGTCTCGATGAAGAGAGTGGCATTGTTCTTTAAGCGAGTCGCGCTGCTCTGCGTCGCGGTTTTGCTCGCGCTCGTCGTCGTCGAGATCGCGCTGCGCGTGTTCCATCCGAGCTACAACGTCGCGATCCCCTGGTCTTACGAGTACGATCCGGAGTTGGCGTTCCGCCTCAAGCCGGAGGCACATCTCTTCCGCATGACCGACTTTCAGCAGGAGACCGTCACGAACCGTGCCGGCACGTCGAACTTTCAGGAGAGCTTTGAAGATTACCCGCAACTCGTCTTCACCCTCGGCGACTCCTTCACCCAAGGGATCGGCGTACCCGCCGATGCGTCTTACCCCTTCCAGCTCGACGCGATCCTCAACCGCGACGAGCAGGGCTTCTACGTGAAGCGTTACGGCGTGGTGAACCTCGGCGTCTCAGGCTTCGGCGGCGAGCAGAACTTGATCGCGCTCAGTCGCTACGAGACACGGCTCGGTGCGCCGTCCGTCATCCTCTACCTCGGCTGCGACAACGACTTGACCGACGATCTCATGTTTCGCGGCGGCTACCGCCACACGCAGTTGACCGAGGGCAACCCTTACTGGGGTCGCCTCGTCGTCCCTCTTCGCTGGCTCACGGAGAATCTACAGATCGGGGTGCAGGCGAAGACTTTCATGCTCGGTCGCAGACGCGAGCGCGCGCGCGAGCAGTTCGAGGCGCGCGCGGGCGCGGAAGGGAAGATGCCTTCGGCTGCCGAGTCGGAGGCGACGGTCTTGGCGCGGCTCGTCGCCGACGCGCGTGCGCATGGCGCAAGGCTCGTCGTCAGTTGGAGCGACGCGAACCCTTCCTACTACTGGCTCAAAGGTTGGGCGGCGCGAAGCGGCGTCGCCTTCGCCGACTGGGCTCCGCGTGCCGCATCCGTCACGGCGGCGATGCCTGCGCTGCCGCTCGACAACACACACTCCGGCGGTCATCACCGCGCGTGGACGAACCGCGTCATCGCCGAGGAGTTTGCACGGCAGATGCGCGTGGCGAAGTAAGAAGCGGCGCGAGCGCCGCCGAGCGCGCCGACGTGAGCGACCGCGCGAAAAGCCGGACGGACTTAATACCCTTGCCCTGCGCGCCACACGCGGATAGAATGCGCGCTCAATCGCGCCGTCCGAGAGGCTTCGCCCTCAATCGTCAGACCTACGCGCTCGGCTGCGCGCGCGTCAGGCGTCTGCCGGGCGAAGAGCCAGATGCGCCCTCGCTCACGCACGTCACTTGCCAAAAGGAGACCCACATGAAGAGGAAACTTTGCCGCCTGGCTCTGGTCGTAGCAACGCTCTGCCTGTCCGCGCCCGTGCGCGCGTCGGGTGGCTCGGCGGATATCATCCGACAGCGGGAGGACTACAGCGTCTCCGTCGATCTCAAGTTCAGCAAGAAAGATGAGAACTCGCTGCAACACGTCTTGTCTTTTCTCGACTACGGTCCCAACGGGTTTGCCACCGGTTTCATCGTCGGCGACGGGCTGGTCATGACGGCGTACCACGTCGTCTCCGGGCAGTTGAGCGATACCAAGAAGGTGCAGTTGGGCTTCGCGCCCAGGGATCAGCTCGAAGTTAAGGCGTACGTCAACGGCTGCCAGGCGACGGTGCTGAGAGTGGACGCGGACGCCGACCTGGCGCTCCTGCGCGTCTGCCGCGCGCCGAGGCAGGCGGTGGCTCCGGCGTTCCAGTCGAGCCCCGGCAAGGAAGAGCGTCTGCTCCTCATCGCTAGACCGAACGGCGACAAGGCGGTGAAGCGGGGAATCTTCGACGGACCGTACATGCTGCGCGGGCTGCAATTCTGGTCGGCGAAGATTGACGGGCGCGACGGCTATTCGGGCAGCCCGATCTACAACGAGCGTGCAGAGCTGATCGGCGTGTTCAGCTCCTACGACGGAGCGCGCAAACTCGCGGTGATCAGCCCCGGCGCGCGCGCGCAAAAACTTCTCGAAGACTACACAACGAGCGCGACGGTCGCGGCAGCGGGCAACTAGGTCGCCGAGGCATCGTCCGCAGTCGCTTAAGGACAACAAAGGCGGGCTCTGAAACTTATTCGGTTTCAGAGC
>JAVXVR010000232.1:0-3031 GCA_032230165.1 Acidobacteriota bacterium
ACGCTAAAGGGTCCTATCTCCTCAACTGAAAATTGGATGGTGTTGGTTTCTGCATCGAACTCAACATCCTTATCCGTCGCTAGGAAAACGCTGGTGGGCAAGAAGGCATCATGATGTTCCTGACCGCGAATCAGATAGTCCGCTAGTTTTCGTGCGCGCCCGACGTTCAAGACGCGCTGGTATCCCCGATCGCCGGGGATTGCCGGGTCGAGCCTTTCGATGTCGTAAAAGTTAGGAAGCAATAGATCGCTAACACGAAGGGAGGTCGTGTAGAGCGTTAGACTACCTTGCTGAACGCGGGCGGCAGGACGAGTAATAATCATAACAAAGAGAGTTTAGCAAATAACAAGGGTCTTTTGTAGAATTCTTATGAGCATTGAAACATCACACTCATTTGTTATTGCCCACAGCAAAGCCTGAATACCTATACTTCAACTTGGTACGGTAATGGGGCAAAAGAATCCAAATATCTCATTAGAAATATTTGGTGCAGCTATGTGCGAAGCGTGGCATAATGCGCGCCGAAATTTGGTGCTGCCGTTTGGAGACGGTGGTGATGCGGGTTGAATCCTCAAACTGTTCTGTTGAAGCCTCACGCTTCGCCGTTAAAGTGTGTAACAGCTAGTTTGACTGTCTAACCAGCGGTTAAAGTCTTGGGCGGTGTCGTTGGGCTGTTGGGCGGCTCGGTTGAAGAGTCTAACCGGGCGGTTGAACTGTCGGGCGGGACTGTTGAAGAGTTTGGCGCGTGGTCAAAGTTTGTTGCTCCCTTGCCCGAACTTGTGGCGGCGTGGTTGAAGCGTTCGACACGCGCGTTAAAGTTTCGGGCGCGTCCACAACCCTCTTAAACTCACAGGAGGTTCCTTACCATGCCTACGAAATATCCGGTTGACACTGTGCTGACGAATAGCGAGCGCATCGCGCGCGTGTGGGCGGAGAACCCGACCTTCACGCTGGGCGAGGTCACGCTCAAGAGCCTGCAAGACAGAATCGCTGCCGTGCGCGAGAAACGCGAACGCCTCGAAGGGTTGAAGATGCAGGTGACCGCGCTCTCGAACGAACTTGGGGAAGACGTTACAGTGCTGGCTGGCATCTGCACGCGGGGCTTGAGCGGCTTGCGCGCCGTCTATGGTCCTAACTCGACGCAGTACGAACAGGGTGGGGGCACGCGCACGGACGAGCGTCGGCGCGCGGCGCGCAAGAAGAACGGCGACCCTAAATGATAGGCGGAAGCCCGACCGTCAGGGAGGGCGTGAGGACTCGCGGCAGAGACGCCCTCCCTCAGGGTCGGGCTTCTGCCTCGCTTCTAACTGCCGCCGTCCAGTTGAGCACGACGGTCATCGGCGCGGGGTTGTTCGCTTCGACCGGCGTGTTGATGAGGAAGCGTTGCGCGTCAGTGGCGACGGCATAGGAGAAGCCGTTGCTGAATTTTATGCTCGTCCGGAAAAGCTGGTGTGGGACGACGCTCTCGAACGTCCCACCGGCTTTCGTCTCCGCCGACATTACTCTGCCGTCGTCGGTGATGAAGAAGAGTTCGCGCCCGTCGCCGCGCCACAACGGGGAGAAGCCCCCGCCGGAAGAGATTTGCCACTTACCGCCCGAAGGCGGGAAGGGCTGGACGTAAACTTCTAAGTGCCCCGATTCGTCCGAGGTATAGGCGATGAGGCGTCCGTCCGGCGAGAACTGCCCTTGAATCTGATCGAACGCCGCCGACTGTAAGAGCGGCTTGGGCTGTCTATCGCCGGACAGAGGCAGGAGCCAGATTCCGCCTTTCGCCTTCGATGCCCAATTCTCGAAAAGAATTGACTGCCCGTCGCTCGACCAGCTCGTGGCGTATTTCTCCGCGTCCGACTGAGACAGCAGTTGATCGTCGCCGACGCCGTTCGCACCCTTCTCGTAAAGATTGACCTTCCCGCCGCTGAGCCGGTTTGAGCAGAACACGATGCGACTGCCGTCAGGCGACCAGATGGGAGTGCCGTCGCCGTGCGGATCGAAGGTCAGCCGGGAGATGCTCCCGCGCGCGAGATCGAGGAGCCACACGTCGCTCGAGCGCCCGTCGGCGTCGAGCATGCCGACCGCCGCGCGCCGCCCGTCCGGCGAGAGCGAGACCATGTCGTAGTTGGCTGGCTCGCCGACCGTCCCCAACTTCTTCCCCTCACGATCAAACCAGACGAATTGAGAATTCGGGTTGCCCGTCTGGTAAGCCATGACGCCGTTCTCCGAGACCGAGAAGTCGAACTCATGATTGCTGCCTACCTCTGCGACGTGCTCGGCGACGGTCGTGGGATCGCCCGACAGCTTCAGCGCGCCGGCGTCGAAGCCCTGCGCGACGAGCGCGCCCTGATTGACGTAGAGGAGGTAGCCGGGCGGCGCGTAGGCGACGCCCGAGACCGCGCCGAAAAGAATCTGACTCTCCTGTGAGTCGAGCGTGCCCGTGCGTATGTGGTGATCTTCCGTCGTGGCTGCGTCGGCGAGGAAGACGAAGTGGCGACCGTCCGGCAGGAAGTAGGGCCAGCGGTGACCCTCTTCCTTCGGATCGATCTTCGTCGCAAGCTGTGGCGTGCCGCCCTGCGCCGGGACGCGGTACAGCCCTTCGCCGCCCGCGAAGAGGATCACGCCGTCGCGATTCCACGCGCCGCCGCGATCTTCCTCCGCGTCGCACAGTGCCTGCGGGCGACCGCCCCCCGAGTCAACCTTGAAGAGTTTCCCATCCGCGAAGTAGCCGATGAAGCGACTGTCGGGCGACCAGAACGGTGCGACCGCATCCTCCGTGCCCGCCAGCGGCTGCGCCGTGAGCGAATCGAGCGGGCGCACCCAGAGCACGCGCTTGCCCTCGGCGTTATTGGCGACGAAGACGACGCGCGAGCCGTCGGGCGAGACGGTGACGTGCGCGGGGAAGGTCGCCTTCTCCGGCGTCGCGAGCGCGAGTCGGACAGCGCGTGCTGTCGGCGGGGTGCGCGAGAAGTGTGTGAACGCGAGCGCCGCCGCGACGAGAAGGAGGGAAGAGACGCCGATCCAGATCAGACGCTCGCGG
>JAVXVR010000271.1:0-5885 GCA_032230165.1 Acidobacteriota bacterium
GGACTTTGATCGAGAGGAATTTGCCGGAGGGCGCGTCATTGCTTGAGTAGTATTGGAGCAGGTATTGCGCGCGCAGTTCCGAGGCGATCTGGCGAAAGACCGTTTCGAGGTCTTCCGCCTTGGCGGGCAGGTAAGCCGTGCCGCCGGTCGAGTCGGCGATCTGCTGCATTCCGGTCTGCGCGCGCGAGGCGATGTCGTTCAAGCGCACGGAGAGCCCGCCGGGATTGATCGAGTAGAAGACCGCGTCGGCGCGCTGCACGTCGCGCTCGACGGCAAGGACGGCGCGCTGGTGACGCGCCTGCAAATCTCTGCGCGCGGCGGTACGCACGGACTGCGGCGTCGCGCCCTCGCCTTGAGTCTTCTTCTCCGCCTCATACTCCGCCACGGTCTGCTCGCGCACGCGCTCGCTGAAGTTGTCGTCGCCGTCCGAGATGACGAGGATGACGCGGCGGTGACGACCCGGCGCGTTGTCGCTCAAATACTTCGCCGCGAAGCTCACGGTGTCGTAGAAGGCGGTCGGCTCGGCAGAGGTCGCTGCCGGAATCGTCACGAGTTTCGCCGTCGCCATCTCGGCGGAAGCGAGCGGCTGGACGAGACGCGGCTCGCGCGTGATGGTGATGACCGCCGCTCGATCGACGGGCTTCAAAACTTCTTTCAGAAAACTCGCCGCGGCGCGCTGCTGGAAGGCGAAGAAATCTTTCTGGCTGACGCTCGACGAAACGTCGAAGAGGATCGCGATGTCGAGCGGGACTTGCTCGGCGTCGCCGACCTGCGCGATCTCCTGCCTGCGCCCCTCCTCTTCAAGCTGAAAGTCGGAAGCTTTGAGACCCTGCACGGGCTCACCCTGCGCATTCGTCACGGACGCGGGCACGACGACCAGATTCGACGTGACCGTGATGACTTCGTCGTCTTCGATGACGTCAGCGGGTTTCGACGGCGTCGCGGTCGGCGCGGGCGTCGGCGTCGGCGTCGCCTGCGCGATCACGGTCGCGGGTTTAGGCTGCGGCGCGAGCGGAAGCTGCGGGACGCGGACGGACTGCGTGGGAGCAGGCTGAGGGCTCGTCGTCGTGCGCGGCGCGCGGCGCGCGCGCGCGGACGTGCGACGCTGCGCCGTCCTTGTCTGACCGCTTGCGCCGCGCGCGAAGGTGAAAAAGATCGGCGCGGCGATCAAGAGGATCGCCAGCGCTAACACTTTACGCGCACCCCTAGACGTGAACCTCATCGCTCCCGCTCCTAAAAATTTCGCGGGCGACGCGCGCGCCTCAAGTGCCGTGTCGCGCGCCGCCCGCCGACGTCCTTACTAATTTTCGCTTATCTGCCGACGGGCGGGCGCGAAATTGAGTCGCGGCAGAGCGACGCCGCGCCGTGATCGCGTGCCTAGGCTTGCGATCAACGTGGCGCGGTCTTTGCGCCCCGCGACTCTGAAACGTCCGCGATCTACTGTTGCGGCGGAGGCGTCGCGGCGTCGGGCTTCGCCACGTTGATCTCCGGCGCGGGCTGCATGATGCCGCGATTGACGAGCACGCTCACCTCGACGCGGCGGTTCTGCTCACGCCCTGTGCGCGTCTTGTTGTCGGCAATCGGCTGGTTCGCGCCGTAGCCGAACGGCGTGATGATGCGGCGCAGCGGGATGTTGTGCGTCTGGGCGAGGTAGCGCACGACGGCGTCGGCGCGTCGCTGGCTCAGCCGCTCATTCATCAACTGCCCGCCCTCTGCGCTCGCAAATCCTCGCACCTCGATGACGTAGCCGCGCGCTTTCAGCGCCTGCTGCGCGATCTGATCGAGCGACGCCTTCGCTTCGGGCGTGAGCACGGAGCTGGCGACCTTGAAGTTGACGTTCACGCTCTGCTGCGCCGTATAGTCGTCAAGCGCGGAGATGCGTTCGTTCGTCATGTTGACGCCGGAGATGGCGGCGTCGGCAGACTCCTGCGCCGCCTTCGCGCCGCCACGCGCGGCGTTCGACACAGCGGCTAGTTCATCCAACTGACCTGAGAGACGCTGCGAGTTCGCCTCGACCTGATCGATGCGACCTTCGGCGTTGCCAACGCGCGACTCCACGGGATCGACGCGCGAAGAGATCGACTGCGCGACCCTCAGGTCGGTGTTGCCGAAGCGAACCTTCTCGGCGACGAGCTGACCCGAAGAGTTGCCGCGCCCATCAACCTCAAGGTTCAAGCCCCGCAGGATGTTCGACGCGCCATAGGTCGAGCCGCCGCCAAAGAAGCCGCCCTTCGTCTTGATGCTCGTGCGATCGGTCAGCGCCACGGTCGTCGTCACGCCGTTGGCGTCCTGCACTTCGAACGTGTTGCGGTCTATGTCGCGGCGCGTGACGACGCCCTTGACGGTCATCTTCTGCCCGTCGGCGACGGTGCGCGTGTTGGTCGTCGTCGCCGAGCCGCCCTGCGCGTAAACGGACGCGCCGAGAGCCGCCACGAGGACGAGTGCGAGGCTCGCGAGTTGAAATCTTTTCTTGTTCACGCTGATTGACTCCTTCTCCATATCGTCGTTGTCTAAAATTTATCCCCGCCCCCACCGAAAGACCCGCGCCGCGTGCCGCCGTTGCGCGCGACACACGATGACCGACGTCGGGCGTGCTGCGTCGGCAAACTTTTCCGTGCGAGGCTTGTGTCACCAGAATCGAATCCACACAGGTTTACTGCAAAGAATTGAGGAGAGTCAAGAGGGTTGATGGCGCGGGGCGGCAAAAAGGTTGCGCCGCGACGATTTACAATCCATTCGCCACCGGATCGCAACAAAATGAAGGAGATCGGAGCCGGTCGTGCTTCGCCTTTCACTCGACTTTCACGCCTTTCCAAAAGGCGACGCGCCCCTTGATCTCAGCCGCCGCGTCTTTCGGCTCCGGGTAATACCACGCGGCGTCTTTGCTCACCTGCGCGCCCACCACCACGTCGTAGTAGCTCGCCACGCCCTTCCACGAGCAGGTCGTGTGCGTCTCGCTCGGGCGGAAGTATTCTTCTTGAATTGAAGTCGGCGGAAAGTAGTGATTCCCCTCGACGACGACCGTGTCTTCACTCTCCGCCAGAACCGTGTCATGCCAAATTGCGCGCATTCGTGCACCCCTGATCTTCAGAATGAAACTTCGTGCTTGACAGTAAATTTACTTTCTAGCGGCGTAGAGTTCGGGGAACTGTTTGCGCAGGTTCTCCAACTTCGGGAGATCGTTATAGACGATGTACGGCTCGTTCGGGTGCAGCGCCAGATAGTTCTGGTGATAGCCTTCAGCCGGGTGGAAAGAGTCGAGCGCGGCAACCTGCGTCACGACGGGACGATCGAATACTTTGGCGCGGTTGAGCTGCTCGACGTAAGCCTCTGCGATGCGCTTCTGCTCGTCGTTGGCATAGAAGATGGCGGAGCGGTACTGCGTGCCGGTATCGGGTCCCTGCCGGTTCAACTGCGTCGGATCGTGCGCGACGGCGAAGAACACTTTGAGGAGCTGCCCGTAGGTGATGCGCGAAGGATCATAGTTGATCCGCACCGACTCGGCGTGACCCGTCGTGCCTGTGCTGACCACTTCGTAGCGCGCCGGCTTCGTGCCGCCGCCCGCATAACCCGAAGTGACCGAGTTGACGCCACGGACGTGCTTGAAGACCGCATCGACGCCCCAGAAGCAGCCCCCCGCCAGGACGGCAGTCTGCGCGCCCTTTGAGGTGGCGAGCGGCGCGTCAACTACGGGGTCTGGGACTGCGACCGGGTCGGCTGCCGCGCCCGCGCCGTAGAGCAACGCGCCGACGACGAGAAAGAGCGCGAGAAGCAGGGACATAAACTTGAACATCGTCAACACCTCCAAGGCGTGAGAGCGAGCGCACCCCGTTTCGACGTTAAGCTAGAAACGGTTGAATAACATTGCGTCTCATATAAGATGCACGCTCGCCCGCTTTAGCACGCCTTGCCCCTGACTGTTCACGCCGCCTCACACTTGAAATTGTCCCGCTTCGAGCAACTCTTTAACATAGGAGAGGAAGCGCTCGGCGTCCGCGCCGTCCACGATGCGGTGGTCGAACGAGAGCGCGAAGTATGCCATGTGGCGGATGGCGATCAGGTCGTCGCCGTCTTCGGACGTGATGACTTTCGGGCGCTTCTCGATGATGCCGACGCCGAGGATGGCGACCTGCGGCTGGTTGATGATCGGCGTACCGAAGAGACCGCCGAAGACGCCGGGGTTCGTGATCGTGAACGTGCCGCCCGCCACCTCGTCGGGTTTCAACTGCTTGGCGCGCGCGCGATCCGCCAGATCGTTTGCGGCGCGCGCGAGCCCGGAGATTGAGAGGTTGTCGGCGCGCTTGATGACGGGGACGATCAAGCCCCAATCCAAAGCGACCGCCATGCCGAGGTTGATGTCCTGCTTGTAGATGATCTGATCGCCCGAGACCTGCGAGTTGAAGACGGGGAACTTTCTGATCGCCGTCGTCACCGCCTGAAAGATGAACGGCATGAAGGTGAGCTTCGTCCCCGTGCGCTGCTGGAACTCTGATTTGTGTCGGTCACGCAGGCGCGCGATGCGCGTCATGTCGATCTCATAGACGGTCGTCACGTGCGCGGAGGTTCGCCGCGACATCAACATGTGCTCGGCGATCTTCTTGCGCATGACGCTCATCGTCTCGACACGGTCGCCTGTGCCGGGGTGCGACTGCGCGGGCGTCTGCGCGTAGGCTTGCGAGCCCGACGGCTGCGCGGCGCGCGCCTGCTGCGGCGACATCGCGCCGCCCGACTCGATGAACGAGAGGATGTCGTTCTTCGTCACGCGCCCGCTCGCGCCCGTGCCTTCAAGCCGCGAGATGTCTATGTTGTGCTGCTTGGCGATGTTTCTGACAAGCGGGCTCGACTTCGTGCGTCGCAGCTCCTCGACCGACTGCTCGCGACCATCCGCCCCGACCGTTTGCGTGTCGCCGTTGCCGCCCGAAGCAGTCAAGCCCTGCTGCTCCGCGCCCGGTCGCTGGTAGTCGTAACTGCGCCCCGCGACTTCCGTCACCTGCGCCGACTCGGCGGACTGCGACTGCGCGGCTTGCGCCGACTGAGGCGATGCCGGCGCTGGAGAAGGAGAAGATGGCGCGGGCTGAGACGCTGCTTGCGCGCTCGCTTGTGACGGCGTCGCTTGCGGCTGCGCGGGCGTCGTCGGGATCGCCTGCGGGGTTGCGGACGTGCTCGTTGTCTCGCCGGTCGCAGGTTGCTCGCCCGCCTCGCCGACTACAGCGACGACCTTGCCGACCTCGACCGTCTCGCCCTCCTGCGCCCTGATCTCGATGAGTGTGCCTGCGGCGGGCGAAGGAATCTCCGCGTCAACCTTATCGGTCGAAATCTCGAACAAGTTCTCGTCGCGCTCGACGCGCTCGCCGACCTTCTTCATCCAACGCGTAATCGTTCCCTCCGCGATGGACTCGCCCATCTGCGGCATCACCACTTCTGTCGCCATAAGTCCCCCAAGAAAAGAGGTCAGAGGTTAGAGGTCAGTTTTCACTAATCTCTAACCTCTATCCTCTGTAGTTATTCCGCCGTGGTCGGATCAATCATCGACTTGATCTCCGAGATGCGGTTGGCGGGGAAGCCCCCTTGCGCCGCGTGCTCGCGAATCAATTCTTCGTTCGGCGCGATGTAAACGCAGTACACCTTGTCGCCCGTGACATAGGACTGCTGCCACTGAATCTGCGGACCCATATTTTGCAGCACGCTGCAAGACTTCTGCGAGATCGCCTGCAACTGTTCGGCGGATAGATCGCCCGCGCCCGGAATCTCGCGCTCGATCAAATATTTTGGCATGTCTATGCTCCTTTCAGTCGCAAGTGAGCGGTGAGCAGTAAGCAGTCTTTCGGTTTTGCTGCTCACTGCTTACGGCTTACTGCTCACTGATTTCAATATGCCGCCAACTT
>JAVXVR010000288.1:0-4387 GCA_032230165.1 Acidobacteriota bacterium
AAGCCATCACCTCCGCCACGCTCAGCGGTCGCGTCGAAGACGCCAACGGCGCGACGGTCGCAGGCGCAGCCGTTAAAGCCACGCAGCTTGAGACAAACCAGACGCGCACGGCGACGAGCGACGCGGAAGGTCGCTACCGCTTCGCTTATCTTCCGGTCGGGACGTATCAACTCGGGGTCGAGCGCGCGGGCTTCGCCCCACTCAACGCGCGCATTACGCTCACCGTCGGGCAAGCACTGGACGTGCCGCTGAAACTCTCAGTCGCGGGTGTTGCGGAGAACATCGTCGTCGCGAGCGATGCGCCGGTTGTCGAGACCGTCCGCACGCAGGTCTCGGAAACGATTCGCCCGCGCGAGATCGACAGCCTGCCCTTGAACGGTCGCAACTATCTCGATCTCGCCCTGCTCGTCCCCGGCGTCTCGCGCACGAACACGGGCAGCAACCAGCGCTTCGCCGAGACCGCCGCCGTGCCCGGACAGGGAATCTCCGTCGCCGGACAGCGCAACCTCAACAACAGCTTCGTCGTTGACGGTCTCTCGGCAAACGACGACGCGGCTGATCTGGCGGGCACGTTCTACAGCGAAGAAGTGATCCGCGAGTTTCAGATCGTCACCTCCGGCGGCATCGCGGAGTTCGGGCGCGCTTCGGGCGGCGTCGTCAACGTCATCACGCAGTCGGGCACGAACGAGCAGCACGGTCGCCTCTACGGTTACTTGCGCAACCAACGCCTCGACGCGCGCAACCCACTCGCCCCCACCAAAGACCCGCTCACGCAAGGGCAGTACGGCGCAACCTTCGGCGCACCGCTTCGCCGCGACCGCACCTTCTTTTTCGCCAACTTCGAGCAGACGCGCCGCAACGACTCGAACGTCATCACCATCTCGCCCGCGAACGTCGCGACGATCAACGACCGACTCAACGCGGTCGGCTACGGCGGCTCGCTCATCGAGACGGGCGTCGTCCCCGGCGGCTACGACTCGACGAACTTCTTCGTGCGCGTCGATCACAGGCTCTCTGCCGCGAACCAACTCTCTGCGCGCTACAGTCTCTACGACATTTCCGCGCTCAACTCGCGCAATCTCGGCGGCTTGAACGCCGTCAGCCGTGGTACGGGCATCAGCGACCGCGACGAGACCGTCGCGGCGGGTGACATCGCCACGCTCTCGCCGAAGGTCGTCAACGAGGCGCGCTTCCAGTACACGCGCAGCCGACTCGACGCGCCCGTCAACGACACCGTGGGTCCCGCCGTCAACATCAGTGGCGTCGCCAACTTCGGCACGGCGACTTTTTCACCGCTCGCGCGCGACACGAGCCTCACGGAGTTGAGCGACAGCCTCTCGACCGAGCGCGGCACGCACTCCGTTAAGGTGGGCGTGGACTTTCTTTATAATCGAGTCAACATCGTCTTCCCCGGCGCGTCTCAGGGCGTCTATAACTTCTCATCGCTCGCCAACTTCCTGTCCGGCAACTACACCAGCTTCCAGCAGGCTTTCGGCGTGCCCGCACAGTTTCAGTCGAACCCGAACTTCGGCGTCTTCGCGCAGGACGAGTGGCGCGTGCGCTCCGATCTGACGATCAACGCGGGCGTGCGCTACGACGTGCAGTTCCTTCCCGCGCCCATCAAGACGGATGCGAACAACGTCGCGCCGCGCCTCGGCGTCGCCTACTCGCCCGGCAATCACAAGACGGTCTTGCGCGCGGGCTTCGGCATCTACTTCGACCGCATCCCCCTGCGCGCCACCTCCAACGCCTTGCAGCGCGACGGCGGCAAGTATCTCGTCGCACAACTCGCGCCAAACGACACAGGTGCGCCTGTGTTTCCTAACGTGCTCGCGTCGCTCCCCGCGAACCTGCCGACGCGACCCAACATCACGCGTGTCGATCCCAACATCAAGAACAGCTACAGCGAGCAGTTGAATCTGCAAGTCGAGCGCGAGTTGCCCGGTGGCGCTTCCGTGTCGGTCGGCTACCTGCACCTGCGGGGCTTGCACCTCATCCTCTCACGCAACGTCAACGTGCCGACGCTCTCGGCGGCGCAGGCGCGCACGCTCGGCGTCGCCAACCTCGGGCGACCCGATGCACAGTGGGGCAACATCTCTCGCTTCGAGAGTTCCGGCGACTCCTACTATGACGGGATGGTGGTCTCCTACAACCAGCGCGCCACACGTTGGGCATCGCTTCGCGCTTCCTACACGCTCTCGAAGACGATTGACGACTCCGGCAACTTCTTCTTCTCGACGCCGCAAGACAACTTCAACCTGCGCGACGAGCGTGGGCTCTCCGATAACGATCAACGCCACCGCCTGACGCTGAGCGGCACGCTCGAAGCCCCCGCCGGGAAGCAGGGCGACCGTCTGCGCCGCGCGCTCGAAGGCTTCCAGTTCAGCTACATCTTCTCCTACGCCTCGCGCCTGCCCTTCAACGTCTTGACGGGCACCGACCGCAACGCCGACACGAACAACAACGACCGCCCCGCCGGGCTGGGGCGCAACACGGGTCGCGGCTTCGACTACGCCTCGCTCGATCTGCGACTCAGCAGACAGTTCCGCCTCACCGAAAGCTTCCGCGCCGAAGTGCTCGCCGAAGCATTCAACCTGCTCAACCGCGCCAACTATCAAGTCCCAAACAACGTCTTCGGCGGCGGCTCAGTTCCGCTCGCGACCTTCTCTCGCCCGACCGCCGCCGCCGACCCGCGCCAGTGCCAGCTCGGACTGCGCCTCAACTTCTAATCTGAACGCGACCTCGTTGATGCGACGTGAATCACACGGCGCGCGCGCGTGTTTCAGCATGAAACATCTGCTGGCACGCGGGCGACGAGGTTTGTGCCGCCTCGCTGAGTTTCAGTACGAAACCGCGCGGCACGTGCGAGGGGCACGGTGGTTGCTTTAGGTAGCCGTGCCACGTGCAATTCTATGACTTGCCTCCGCCGTCCTCTTCTCAGCGCGGCGAAGGCTTGTCAGACCAGAGATGAACATAAGATGAAGGAGTCCATCATGAACACACGCCTGAAGTCCGTCTTCGCCGCGCCTGTCTGTGCTCGCTCGCGCGCGCTTTCCGCGAAGGTCGCGAACGGCAACCCCTGTGTCACGGCTCAGCAGCACCTCACGGACACGGATGCCGCCATCAACTGCATCAACCAGCTCAAGATTCAAAGCAACGGCACGGGCTGCTTCTAGCGCGCGCCCGTTCGCGCTCTTGTCTTAGGCGCGATGTTGACGGCGCGGGCATTTGCTCATGCGTCAGCGCCTCGTCGCAGTTGCCGTCTCGTCCGACGAAAGGATACTTGTCATGAGTGCCGTCCAAGCCCTAACTCAAACTTACGAAACTTCCGATCTCACGTTGGCTAGTTTCCTGCGCTGCCGCAGCTTCATGATCAGCAACATCAGACGCCAGAACGGGCGCACGGTCTTCGTCTTCGACGACTCGCCGCCGCTGCGCGCAGCCGTGCTGGAGTACGCAAACGACGCCTCGGTCGCCGTGCGCAGCTTTTGCAGCACCATGCGCGATCTCAAAGCCATCACGCGCTAACCGCGCACGCGCGCGGGGCGGCAAGTTTCGCCGCCGCGCCACGAGCCAACTCAGGAAGCAACTCACATGAAAATCATTCGCCCGACGAAACTGAACGCCGCGTTGCTCTGCTGCTCGCTCATGCTCGCGCTCACCGCCGCGCGCGCGCAGGAAAAGATCGCTCCCGCCCCGACTCAGCCGGCGACACAAACCAAGCTGACGACGCCGACACCGATCGAGCCTGCGCCGAACGCGAAGGCGTCAGCCCACGCCGCGCCGGGCGCGACGCAGAAGATCACCGCGCAGGGCGTTCAGGTCGAGTTCACGATCAACCCGGTCGCTGCCGCCGACAAGCAGAGCGCTCTGCTCGAAGAGCAGGACGCGCTCGTGCGCTTCCGCGTCACAGACACAGCGTCGAAAACGCCGCTCTCCGGCGTGAAGCCTTCGGTCTGGATTTCGCGCGGCGGCGCGGGCGCGAGCGACATGAACGTCTGCCGTGAGAAGATTCATTCGTTCCTGCAAGGCTCCTTGCGCACGCGCCCCGACGTTGATCTCAACACCTACTACCTGCTCGCGCTCAACCAGGAGCCGAACATCTCCGTCATCGATCCGCTGCTCGGCTTCGGCGGCAGCAAGCTCGTCACGCTCGTCTTCCTCAAGAGCCCCGGCGAGGACTGGGTTATCACGCCCGATCAGGAGCGGCTCTTCGTCTCGATGCCCGCGATAAACATGGTCGCCGTCGTTGACACGAACACGTGGCAGGTCGTCGCCAACGTCGAGACCGGCGCGCGCCCCGTGCGCCTCGCCTTGCAGCCCGACGGCAAGTACCTCTGGGTTGGGACGGACGACGGCGCGGAGAGCGGCGCGACAGTCATTGACG
>JAVXVR010000307.1:0-3132 GCA_032230165.1 Acidobacteriota bacterium
GCTAATGTCTGCCAGCCGCGAAAGTCCGCCATCGTCACGTTGTAGTCGCGCTCGCCCTGTATGACGAGGATGGGTTGGCGGAGCCTGCGCGCCGTGGCGACCGGATCGTAGGCGCGCAGGTCGAGCCAGTAGGAGACGGGTGCGCCGTGCAGCAACTCCTTCGAGTTAATGTCTGATGGCGTGAGTTGCTTGACGCGCGCCGTCTGTTGCTTGATCGCGTCGATCACTTTGCGGTCATCGTCCGAGAGGCTGCCGTCGAGCGCGAGCAGGTATTCGTACTGTCGCACGAAGGCGTCTTCGAGCAGCGTCGTCGGACCAGCCATGACGACGAGCCCGCGTATGCGCGGGTCTGCCGCGCCGATGCGCGGGACGAGCATCGCGCCGAGACTGTGACCGAGGACGAAAATTCTTTTCGCATCGACGCCCGGCGTCTGCCTGAGCAGCGCGACCGCCGCGACGGCGTCGTCAACCGACTCTTCCTTCACGGTGAAGTTGCCGAGCGCGGCGACCTTCGCGCCATAGATGCGCGTGCGCTTGTCGTAACGCAAGACGGCGATGCCCTGCGACGCCAAGCCCCACGCGAGATCGCGAAAAGGTTTGTTTGCGAGCAGCGTCTCGTCGCGGTCGTTCGGACCCGAACCGTGGACGAGGACGACTGCCGGAAACGATCCTTTGCCCGTAGGCATCGTGAGCGTCCCCGGCAGAGCCCACTCTGTGCCTGCGCCGACCGTCACGTCCTTTTCGGTGAAAGACGCGGGCGCGGCGTAAGCGGGCGGCTGGTACTCCGCAGCCTTCTTCGCCGCGACGAGCGCGACACGCTCAAGCTCTTCCATCCCGACGCGCACGCCCTTGAGTTGCTGCGCGCCCGCATAGAAGAGGAGCGGGACGCGCCCCGCGCCAACCCACGCTTCGAGGGTGAGCTGTTTGTTGGCGGTCATGCGGTAGTGATCGGTCTGGAGTCTTTGACCGTTGACGGTGTAGGCGGGCGAGTCCACGCGCTCGACCGTGATCTCGATGTCTTTCTGGTTGCTCGGCAAGAAGAAGGTGAAGGTTTGCACGCCGCCGCGCGCCGCGTCGTACTGCGCGAACAAAAAGTGGTACTGATGCCAGAGGATGTTTTCGAGCACGACCGACGCCGCAGTCCGCACTTCGCTGTCGGGCTGACCCATCGCGTGAATCTTGACGGTGTCGTCGCCAAACGTCGCACTGTAAATTTGCGCGCCGCTCATCTCCGCCGTGAAACTCAGAGGCTTCGCATGCGTCGCGACGGTCAGGAGTTTTTGCTTCGTGCCCGCCGCGCTCGCCACTTCCGCCTCAGCGCGCAAAGTCCCGTCCGGCTCCGGCGTAAAGGTGTAAGACTCGCGCGCGACCTCTCGCCCGCCGACCGACGTGACGAACGTGCCCTTCGACTCCTGCAAGTCGCTCTGCGCGCGCACGGTCGTGTGTGCAATCGCGAGCATGGAGAGGCAGAGCGCTGACAAGGCGATGAGTTTCATAGACACCTCACTGCAAATCAACGACGACTTCAGCGTCGCGTGCGCCCGCGCCGACCGGACGAGAGCCGAGGAGCGAACGACAGAAAATGTACATCGCCCAGCACTCGACGGCGAACGGCGGGTAGCCGAGGTAGCCTAAGATCGGCATCTCGAAAATCTTCAAGCCGAAGAGTTGATACGGCACCGTGTAAGTCCAGCGCGAGACAGCCCAGTAGTTCCAAAACTCCCATAGCACGCCGCACGCGATGCCGCTTAAGGAAAGTGAAGCGAGCCTGAGCCAGCGACCACGGAAGAGATCAACCGTGACGGATTGCCAGCCGCGCAAGGCGTTCAAAGGATCGAAGAAGAGCGCGAGACCGAGCCACACGAGTGGCACGAGCCACACGTTCAAGACGAAGAGCGGCACCAGCGCACATGCCGCGCCGATGGCGACGAGCAGATACAGAAGCGGCTTCGGCGGGCGGCGCGCGTTCGTGTCGCGCGCGCGTGGCTCTTCGCGGCGTCGCCGCGCCCGGAGGATCGAGGCGAACAGCTCCGCCGTCTCGAAAAGCGCGGGGAAGATCGTGGCGAAAGCCCAGTCGTAGCCGACGCGGCGCAGGTAAGGGTTTGGCTCTAACGCGTGGTAGTGCCACCACAGCTCCGCGTCGCTCTGCCAGAAGCGCGGCGAGTTGTAGAACTCGAAGAGCCACCACGACGCTATTGAGACGACGCAGACGACGAGCAGCTCGATCCGGTTCGTCACGATCAGCGAGCGACCCTCGCGGCGAAAGACGAGCGCGTCAACGAAGAGCAGGTAGCCCGTCCACACGATAGGCGTGAGCCAATGACCGACGAACGAGTTGCCCGCCACGAGCAAACCTTCCGCGAGCAAAATGATCGCGGCTCCGGCGTAGCCGTGCGCCGGGAGCGTGCGCCGCATCGTGTCTGTCGTATTCATCGCCGGAGGTTATACGGCTGAAGCGGGCTTCAGGTTAGAGAAGTTTTTTTGCGTTCAAGGCAAGGCTTCGACGATGACGACGAAGCGGTACTTACCCTCGCGCATGACGCCGAGGAGGAATTGCACGTCCACGGTCGCGCCGGGGGCGAGCGGACTGGCGGAGAGATCGAGTGTGAGCGACGAGTTAAGACCACCGCCGAGAGTTTGCGCGGGCGGCTGTTCGAGCGTCGCGCCCTTGAGCGTGAGTTGTCTGCCGTCGCGCGTCGTGACGGTCACGTCGGGCGATGAGAGCACGCGCAGGTCTGCGTGCAGTGCGGCGGCGGGCGGCGAGTTGAGCGTCGTGATCTCTGTGACGCGGAAGCGGACGCGCGCGAGTGTTGCGCCCGTCAGATTGCGGAAGCGTTTTCTGACGGCGAGCGTGCCGAAAGTTTTGTTCGCGCCCGTGTCCGACGGATCGCGCACGGTGTTTTGACAGCCGACCTTTGCGCCCGCGTCGGCGACGCATTTCGGATCGAGGAGCGAGGCGGGGAAGACGGAGCCGCGCTCAAGCGGGCTGGTCGAGTTTTCAGGTGCGGGCGCGCCTAAAGTTGATTGCACGCCGCCGAGCGCCGCGCCCGTGTTTGAGACGAGCACGAAGTCCGAGGCGTTGTCGTCCGTATCAACGGGCGAGCCGTTGCGAATTTTGCGAACCCAACTGTA
>JAVXVR010000403.1:0-9332 GCA_032230165.1 Acidobacteriota bacterium
GCGACGATGTTTCACCTCATCACGGGAGTTGATCCGCAGGACAATCCGCTCCTCATCTTCGACTTCAACAAGAACCCGCGCCCGCGCCAGCTCACGCCCGCCATCTCGAACGAGATGGAGGCGATCCTGATGCGCACCGTCGAGTACAAGCCGGAGAACCGTTTCCGCTCCGCCGCAGAGCTGCGCGATGTGCTCTCCGATCATCTCGACAAGCTGCGCGCCGGTCAGGTGACCTACGGCGTGGCGCACGCGAACGTCAGCGCGAATCTGAAGACCATGCAGGTCGAGATGGTCTACTGCGGCTTCTGCGGCGGTCGCATCGCGGCAGACGACGTGTACTGCGCGCACTGCGGTCAGCGACAGCCGATGGCTGTAGCTTCCGCCGCGCTGAGACAAGCGCGCGCCACCGCCAAGCTCGTCGTGATGGGCACGACCGAGCTTGATTCATCGTTTTTGTTGCAGAAGGAGACGAGCCTCGTCGGCAGGAGCGATCCGCACTCGAACATCTTTCCTGAAGTCGATCTCTCCCGCTTCGACCCGCAGACGAAGGTCTCGCGCCGCCACGCGCGCATCTTCCGCAAGGGCGACAACTACCTCGTCGAAGATTTAGGCTCTGTCAACGGCACGGTCGTCAACGACACACTGCGCCTCGCCCCGCACCAGCCGCGCGCTCTTGAGAGCGGCGACAAGCTGCGGCTCGGCGAGACGACGCTGCATTTTTTGATAGGATAGCAAACAGCCGTCAGCCGTCAGCCGTCAGCCAAACCAAGAGGCTGGATTTGCTGACTGCTGACGGCTGACGGCTGAGTGATCCGAATGAGTAGCATCGAACAAGCCGGGCGGATCGAGTCAGACAAGCGCGCACGCGCCTCGCGCGCGACGGCGGTCGTGAAAGAGCGCGTGCGCGGTCAGAGCGCGCCGTTCTCTCTGCGTTGCGGCGCGCTCTTGATCGACTACACCGTCATCGTCGCAATCGTCGCCTTCTCGACGCTGCTCGCGCGCCTCTTCAGTGTGCGCTCGTCGGCGGACGCCGCGCTCACCGCCGGGTCGGTCTTGGCAATCGGCGTCGCCGCGCTCGATCTGATCGTGCTGCCAGCCTTCACGGGACGCACCGTGGGCAAGTGGGCGACGGGCTTGCGCGTCGAGCGGCGCGACGGCGAGCCTCTGAGCGTCGCGCGTGCCTTGTTGCGCCACACGGTCGGTTACCTCGCCTCTCTCCTCACGCTCGGCGCAGGCTTCCTCGTCGCGGCTCTCAGCCGCGAGGGTCGCGCCCTGCATGATCTGATCGCCGGGACGGTCGTCGTGCGCGAGTAATCGCACGGGCGTCGGATGTCACCGGCGGCATTTGTTCGGAGAGACGATGACGAAGACTTGTCCCAGTTGCGGGTTTGTCTCCAACACGGAGGCGCGCTTCTGTCGCATGTGCGGCGCGATGTTGCCGCGCGCTTCGAGCGAGTTCGGCGACGGCTCCGTCTCGCCCTCAGCCTCCACCGTCCCGCTCTCCAACTCGCGCCCGACGACCGACGCACTCTCGACGCACAATACGGGCTCGCCCGATGGCGCGCGCACCGGACGCATCCGCCGCGAAGAGATGGAAGAGTTCTTGCGCCGCGCGGGCGAGGCGGGCGAAGCCGCGTTCGCAGACGACGCGCACGAGCCATCAACTGCTAACGCCGAGCGACCACTCACGATCCGCGTCCGACCGATTGAGAGCCAGCCTGCACAGACTGACAGCCAGCCGTTGATGACGACGACCACCGAGTCGCCATCATCATCCATCGCGCCGTCGTCGTCACCCGCCGCGCCCGCCGACGTTCAGCCCGCGCCTTCGTCAAACGTCGCCGTCACCGCCGCTTCATCAACTGTCTCGGCGGTCGTGCCTTCGTCAAGCGAGTCGGCGGTCACGGCTTCGTCCGCTACGGTTGGCGCAGAGAGCGCGACACGGAAACATTCCGGCGGCGACGCACAGACAGCGAGTCGCTCAAGCTCAAGAGAGAGCGCGCGCCGCCCCGTGGAGGATCGCGCGTCGCGCGTGCGTGCGGGCGCGTCGGTCTTCGCAGTCATCGCCGTGCTCGTCGCCGCAGGGGTCGTGCTCGCGTGGTACGCCGTGCACAGGCTACAGCGCCGCGCGCCCGCGCCTGCCGCCTCAACCGCCGCGTCCACTGCGAACGCGCCCGCGACGGAAGCGGCGCGGCAAAGCGCCGCCGCCAAGCTCGCCGAAGCCGATCAGTTGATCGCGGCGGGACGCGAGAGCGAGGCGGTCGCGCGCCTGCGCGAAGCAGCCGCGCTCGATCCCGCGAACGCTGAGCCGCACCGGCGACTCGCGCGCCTGCTCCTCTCAGAGGGTGCGCGCCGCACGGCGATTGAAGAGCTGCGCGCTGTCGTCCGCATCGCTCCGACCGACGCGAACAGTTGGCGCGATCTCGCCGCCGCGCAGTCCTCGGAAGGCTTGTACGCCGATGCCGCCGAGAGCTACCACGCGCTGTTCGGCATTTCAGCCGACGCGGCGCGCGACGACCGCACGCAACTGCTCTACGCCGACGCGCTCCGCCTCTCCGGTCGGACTCAAGAGGCGCAGAGTTTCTACAAGCGGCTCGCCTCGTCCCCGGTCGCCGAAGTCGCGCGCGCGAGCCGTCAACGCCTCGCGCAGCTCGCCTCCGCGAATGACAACGAGACGAAGAACGCGAACCTGAACGCGAACGCCGCGCGCGGGGCGCTTGCGACTCCGACCGTCGCGCCGAGCAACACCGCGCGTGACGCGCGCGCGAACGCAGAGGCGGCGCACACGACCGACGCGAACAAATCTACGGCGGCGGTGCAAGCCCGCCCGACGCCCGCGACGCTTCCCGTCGCCGCCTCGTCTAAAGAACATTTCGCGCGTGGCGTCGAGTTATGGCGCACGAACCGCGCCGCCGCGCTCACGGAGCTAGGAACCGCCGCGCAAAAAGGCAACGCCGACGCCAGCTACTACCTCGGACTCAACCTCGCAGAGGGGCGCGACCCGCGCGCCTTGAAGCGCGCCCAACTCATCGCCGCGCTCACCTACTTCCAGCGCGCGCGCCACGGTCGCTTCGCGTCGGAAGCGCGCCGCTACGAAGATAGCCTCGGCAAAGAGTACGACCGTCGCCGCGCGGGCAGAGAGCCGTAAGAGGTGACAGGTGACGGGTGACAGGTGACAGGCAAGAAATAAGAAGGCGACGTGTGACGTGTAACAAGCGGTGAGCGAGAAATTGGCGCGGCGAGTGACAAGTAAACGGGTGACAGGCTAGAATCCACAGCCTGTCTTGCTTGTCACTTGTCACGGTTTACTTGTCACGATAGTCGTATGTCCGATCTCATCGTTAAATATCCGGATCGCGCGGCGGACACTTTCCCACTGGGGCGGCTGCGCATCACCATCGGTCGCTCGGCGCGCAACGACGTGTGCATCCCCGATCCGTTCGCTTCGCGCGTCCACGCCGAAGTGCGGCGCGAGGGCGACGTGTACATCCTGCAAGACCTCGGCTCGGCGAACGGCACGCTCTTTAACGGCGCGCGTGTCGAAGCCCCGATGACGCTCGCGCCGGGCGACCGCATCCAGATCGGCGAGACCGAGATCGAGTTTCGCGATCAGGCTTCAGTCGCGGCGGGCGCGACGATGATCGCCGACGCGCCATCGGTGCGCGAAGCGACGATCATGTCGGACTCCGGTCATCGCACCACCTCCGGCTTGCTCGAAGCCATCGAGGGCGCGCGCACGCAAAGCTCCGGCGAGTTGCCGCGCGAGGCGACCGTCGTCAAGCCGAGGCGTGAGACGATGCTCTCGGCGGGGCACGCGGAGCTTTCGGCGGGGCACACCGATCTGCTCGCGCTCATCAGCAAAGTCTCCGTCACGCTGCTCGCGCCCGCCACGCTCGACGAGACGCTGACGCAGGTCATCGCGCTCGTCTTTGAAGCCGTCCCGGCGGAGCGTTGCCTGATCATGCTGCGCGACGCCAAGAGCGGCGGCGAGCTGAAGGTGCGCGTGGCGCAGTTGCGCGATCCGAAAAAGGAGATCGGCGAGATTCGCGTGAGCCGCTCGATAGTCGAGGAGGTCGTCAACCAGGGGCGCTCGGTCTTAACCTCCGACGCCCAGCACGACCCGCGCTTCGCCTCCTCCACGGTGACGATTCAGGGCATCCGATCTGTCCTCGCCGTGCCCTTAGGCGTTGGCGACAAAATCTTCGGCATGATCTACGCCGACTCGCCGCTCGCCGAAGCGCGCTTCTCGCAGGATCACCTGACCGTACTGACCACACTCGGCTCGGTCGCGGCGATCAGGGTTGAGAACGCGCGGCTCATGGAAGAAGACCTGGAGCGCGAGCGGCTCGAACGCGAGTTGCAGCTCGCGCGCGAGATACAACAGCGCTTCCAGCCCACCTCGCCGCCCGTCGTCCCCGGCTTCGAGCTGCAAGGCATCAGCTTCCCCTGCTACGAGATCGGCGGCGACTACTACGACTTCATCGAGCGCGCGGACGGTCACGTCGTCATCGCGCTCGGCGACGTGTCGGGCAAGGGCACCTCTGCCGCGCTGCTCATGTCCAGCTTGCACGCGGCGATGCACGCGCAGACTTCCGCGCGCCAGTCGATTGCCGAGACCATCGCGGCGGTCAATAAGTATCTGGCGGAGACCATTCCTCTGAACCGCTTCGTCACGCTCTTCTGCGCCGAGCTTGAGCCTCTGACCGGCATCGTCACTTTCATCAACGCCGGTCACAACCCGCCGCTCATCGCCCACGCTTCAGGCACGATGGAGCAGCTCGCCGCCGGAGGCATCCCGCTCGGCATCGCGCCCGACGCGCTCTTCCGTGAAGGCAAGACGCAGTTGCAGCCCGGCGACGTGCTGGTCATCTACTCGGACGGCGTCTCGGAGACGCAGAACCCGACGGGCGAGGAGTTTGGCGCGATGCGACTCTACGACACGGTCGCGCGCAACCTCGACGCTTCCGCCGCAGGGATACGCGACCGCATCGAATCCGCCTTGACGAAGTTCGCGCAAGGGACTGACTCCGTGGACGACCTCACGCTCGTCATCGTCAAGCGACAAGCCGAGGGCGTGATGGTCGCCACTAGCCGCAGTTAGACGAGACGGGGGCGACGCGGCGTGAGAGTCTTTGCGCCGCGTCCCGACGCGCTCGACTCACCGCTTCACCCACTTAACCTCATCACTTCCGAAGCCCGTCTTCGGAGCAAAGGAGAAAATTCATGGCACAGACAGGCACCGTCACCGCCACAGAGCTGCGCTTCCGCTCGAGCCCGTCGAGCGACACGAACAACAACATCATCAAGAGTCTCTCTAAGGGCACACAGGTACAAATCCTCGAAGACCAGGGCGACTGGCTGAAGGTGAGCGTCGGCGGGCAAGAGGGCTTCCTCAGCGAAGGCTTCGTGAGCAAAGACGAAGAGCCGCCACCTTCGGACGACGGCGACGACGCGAGCATCAACGCATCGGCGGGCATCAACACAACGCCTCCCATCCTCGATCAGCCCGCCGCCGCGAGCCAGCCCGCCGCCTCGGCAGCCTCTTCGCTTAAGCCGGGACCCGCGCCCGCGCCCGGCGCGTGCAAGCTCGTTGGTAAACGTGCCCTCACGCCCGATGGCAAGGTCTTCGCCTTCACCAACAAGATCGGCGTCTTCAACAACGGCACGACGAGCATCGGCGATTTCGTCGCCGCGCACCGCGATCTCTTCCCCGGCATCTCGCCGTCGCGCCTGAGAGTCATGCAGGCGGTCTCCGTCAACGAGGGCAAGCTCGAAGCCATCAACACCTACGACAACTCGTTTATGACCTTCGGCTGCTTCCAGTGGACTGCGGGCGCGGACGCCAACCCCGGCGAGTTGCCCGCGCTGCTCGACCGGCTCAAGAAAAAGGATGCCGCCGTCTTCCAAAAATACTTCGGGCAGTTTGGACTCGACGTCGCGATGCCGCAGACGCCGCCCAACACTCTGCCCACAGGCTTCTTCAGCTTGAACGGCACGACGCTTCGCACGCCCGCGCTCAAATCGCAACTGCGCACGCTCGATTGGGCTTACCGCTTCTGGCTCTCCGGTCAGGACGACACCATGCGTCTGGTCGAAATCGAGCACGCCATGTCGCGCGTTGATCTCTTCTTCCGCTGCCCGCGCTGCCTCATCAACACGCGCTTCGTCGGCGACTACGTCAGCTCCGAGTACGGCGTCGCGCTGCTGCTCGACCAGCACGTCAACCGCCCCGGTCACGTCCCCGGCACACTCGCGCGCGCCATCGCGCAGCTCATTCAGCAGCTCGGCGGCGACGCGCCGCAGACCTGGGCTGACGCGCAGGAGCAGCGACTCCTCAACCTCTACTTGCAGCAGCGCGCGCTGACCAGCATGACCGACTCGCAAGGTCGCGCCCAGCGCGTCCTCCAAGCCGTCAACGCCGGACTCGCCTCGAACCGGCGGGGATCATTCCAAGCCTGACGCGAACGCCGACCGACACGAACGACAACTCGTCGCAGACACAGAGGGCGCGGTGTCTGTTGACTCCGCGCCCTCTCTCTTGTGCTCGATTGATCTTTGCTCTCGTCTCTCACACGAGGCTCGCGCGCGAGCGGCGTCGCGCTACGGCTTCTTCGTCAAGACCGCGACCGCCTGCTCGTCCTGCATGACCGTGCCGCGCGGGAGAGACTGACCGTCCGCGACCTCGAACGTCAGCGTGCGACCGGGCACGCCCGCCGCGCGAAACTTCACGGGCGAGACGGGCGCGTACATGACGATGCTCCCGTCTGGTCGCGTCAGTTTCAACTTCCCGCCCGCGACCTCGAAGGTAAACTCGCGCCCGCGCTCATCGGTGTAGCGCCCGGCGAATTTTTGCAGCTCCGCGTCGCTCAAGTGCGCGAGTTTTAGATCGAACGGCTTGGTGGCGAAGCCCGCGCGGCGCAGCTTCGCGACGCAACTCGTGTCGAGACCGCGCGTTGTGCCGCGCTCGACGAAGTCAGCCACCACATTATCCAGACACTCGACGCCGACAAGCCCGTCCTGCCCGTGCGCGCCGTGCGGCACGACGAGGTTCAAACTGTTCGGCAGATACTTCGCAGTCTCCGCGGCGTGCGCGGGCGGCGTGACGGGATCGAACTCGCCTGTAAAGAGGAGCACGGGTCGCTCGGAGCGCGTCGGCTCGAAGAACCAGCCGGGGACTTGCGCGCGCTCCCACAGCGCGCAGGCATCGTGCTGCTGGCGCGCGCGGTAGTCGCCGAGGTATGTGTCGGCGCTCGTCCGCGCGGCTTCCTTCAAGTCATCGCGCGGCAAATCTTCGGCGCAGGTGACGGACAGGTACATCCCGTTTGCGCCCGACGCGACGAGGTTGACGCGGTAGAAGAGGGCCTGTTCGGCGAGCGGCACGAAATCATTCTGCGCGGCTTGGTGCAAGACGAGCGGGACTTGCGATGCCGTGTCGGGGCTGTAGAGCAAATAGCGCACGGCTTCCGCCGCGAGATCGCGCGACAACTTGACGCGCGCCGGATCGCCCGTCCGGGGGTTCAGAACTTCGACTTCGACCGGAGACTTCTTCAGCCGCGCAAAAACTGCTCGCGCTTCGTCACGCACCGAGGGAAACGCGGCGCGGCATGGTGCGTCCGCCGCACAGTCTTCAAGCAGACCGTCGAGCGCGTGCTGCGCGTCGCGCGCGAAGTCGAGCGGGATGGGATTGCTCGTCGGCTCGACGCCGAAGAGCGTAACGGTGCGGACGCTCTCAGGGTGTCGCTTGAGATAGACGAGCGCGGCGCGCGTGCCATATGACGCGCCCTCGATGTTGATCTCGCCGTAGCCGAGCGCGGCGCGCACTTCGTCGAGGTCGTCCATCGCGATGGGCGTCGTGTAGAGACGGAGATCGGCGTAGCCGTCAAATTTTTTGCGGCAACGACGCACATCTTCCGTGGGCTGGAACGAGCCGAAGTAGCTTGGCAGGTCTTTTGCGTCGAAGTAGTCGCAGTTGAGCGGGTGCGAGCCGCCCGTGCCGCGCTGATCGACGAAGACTATGTCGCGTCTCTTGCGGATGGGCGCGAAGACTTCGGCGAGACCGGGCGCGGCGGCGGTCGCCGAAGCACCGGGTCCGCCGTGGATGAAGAAGTAAGGATCAGGCGCGCTCTTCTCCGCGCCGGTCGCTTTCAGCACGACGATCTTCAACTTGATCTTGCGCCCCTTGCGCGCCTCCCGGTTTTCATAAACCTCATACTCGCCGCAGCGCACCTCGCCCTCGACGCCCGCGAGCTGGCACGGCGCGAGCGCCACCGTTGACTTCTGCGCCGGAGCGTCGGCGCGCTGAGCTTTCGTTGGCGCGAATCGCGTCGCGGCTGCGACGGCGACGACGGAAACGATCAACGTGGAGACGAGCGTGAGTCTGTGTGTCGAAGCCATGAGACCTCCGTGTGAGAAAGTTGCTGAAGAAGAGACGACAGGTGCGCGCGTGAGTGCTCTTCGGAAGCGTCAGCGCAGGCAGCCTATACGCCGCAAACTCTCCGTGATACGCTCGGCGGATTTTTCGCCCACGCCGTCCACGAGTTCGAGCCCGCCGCCCGCGACGAACTTGGCGAGGTCTTCGAGCGAAGAGATTTTGAACTGTTGATAGAGCACGGCGGCGATCTTCAAGCCGACGCCGCTCACGTCCAGAAGATCGAGCACGGTTTCCGGCGTCTCCGCGGTCAACTTCTCGTAAGCCTCGAACGTGCCGCGCTCTAACAGCTCCGCGATCTTCGAGCTGATCGCCTTGCCCACGCCGGGCAGAGTCTGCAAACCTTTCAACCCTTCCTCGCGCGCGATCTGCTCGACGGGCGTGCTCCACGTCTCGATCACTTCCGCCGCGTTGCGGTACGAGCGCACGCGGTAGCGATCCTCGCCGCGAATCTCCATCAACATGGCGAGGCGCTCGAACCTGCGCGCGATCTCTTCATTCGTCATAGGCTAAAGGCGTTCCATATCAGGTGACGGGACATTCACTGCTCAGCTTTCGTCTCTTACGAGATGAAGGCTGCGAGGAGCATCAATAGCCACCCCACTGATCCAAAGTACAAGATGTTAAAAATTCTATCCGCGCCCATCCCTTCGCTCCAGTCGAACCAAGTGTCTCTCGGCTCGCGATTGTATTGTCGGATGAAGACTCTCCGACAAAGTCGGTAAAGTCCTAACGACAGCAGCGGACAAAGGAGAGCGCCGGAGCCAAAATGCCGCCCCGGCGCTGTGAAATGGAGGAACAGTCCAACTAAGAACAGCACAACCGAGATTCCTAAGATGATCCTGAAGCTCTCCGTTTCGATAAGCAGTTCTCGCTTAAAGATGCCGATGGCAAATACAAGTCC
>JAVXVR010000408.1:0-3271 GCA_032230165.1 Acidobacteriota bacterium
GACAGTGTGCGCGAGGAAGCTGCCGCCGGAGCTTCCTGCTTCCGCATCGGGCGTGCGCGTCAGAGATTGATCGCTCGGCGCGGGTGGTGCGCCGGGCGCGGCGTTGCCGTAAGCCTGCGACGCGATAATGATGTCGCCGCCGGCGGTCGGCAGCTTGACGTTGACGATGTCGCCGCCGTCGTTGAGACCGAGTGAGGAGGCGGCGAAGACGAGCGCGCCGCCGAAGGCTGGATCATGCGTGGGCGGCAAGCCGCCGCCGAAGACGGCGACGGCTTGCCCCGCCGCGAGCGTCGTGTTGGTAGGGAAGGTGAAGCGTGTGCTCGTCGAATCGGAGATGACGACGCCCGAGAGATCGAGCGTCGCATCGGAGTTGTTGAGCAACTCGACGAACTCGTCGTCGCCCGCGCCGCGCACGCCGTCCCGGTTCGCGTCGCCCTCGACGTTCGTCGTGCTCGCGTTGTCGGGCGGCACGTCCGCGAGAATCTCGTTGATGACGAGCGGGGCGCGTACCGTAAGCGCGGCTTGCCCAGAGATCGTGTGTCCCGTGCCGTCCGGCGCGGTGGCGACGACGCTCGACGTGCCGAGACCTGTGCCGCGCGCAAGCCCCCGAGGTGTGACGGTCGCGATCTGCGCGTCGGTCGTCGTCCAAGTGAATGAGACGTGCGGCAAGAGTTGATCCTTTTCGTCGAACGCCTGCGCCGTGAACTGCTGCGACTGACCCCGGTTGATGCTCACGCTCGCGGGCGCAACGACGACGCGCTTCACGACGGGCGGCGGCAAGATGACCTGCACGGACGCTTCTGTGCTCGTCTTGATGCTCGCACCGTCATGCGCCGTCGCGCTCAGACGCGCCGCGCCTTCGCGTCTTCCAGTCACAGTCGCCGTCGCGCTGGCGTTGCCCGCATCGGTGATTATGGACTCAATGGTCACTACTATCGCGTCGCTCGATGCGAAACTGATCTGCGCTGGCGCGTAAGCGTGATCGTATTGATCGAAGGCGCGCGCGGTGAACTGCTGAGAGTTGCCGACCTCTATCGTGGCTGATAGCGGCGACAACTCGACGCGCGCAAGGATGGGCGGCGGCGGATTGACCTTCACGTTCGCGACCGCCTGTTGGTTGCCCGCGCGCGCGCGAATGGTGAGAGTGTCCTGCGCGATGGCAGTCGCGTTGGTTGATGTGCCGGAAGCCTGCGCGAGCGACACTAAAGCGGGCGCGCTCGCGTCCCAAGCGAATGAGACGTTCGGCAACTCGACCTCTGATGCGCTGACGAGCACGAAGGCGCGCGCCGTGAAAATTTGCGATGCCCCGATTTCGAGCGTGGCTGATAGGGGGGCGATTTCGACGCGCGTGATCGGGGATGAGCCGAACGGCGACCCATCGGGAAGCGTGCCGGGAGAGAAGGCGCGACCGGCGGCGTTCGCCGCGCCGAGGTGCGCGACGAAGTTGCCGACCGGCGCGCCGTTAGCGTCGCGCTCGCGCGTCAGCGATTGATCGGAAGGCGCGGACGTGCCGCCCTGCGTGCCGTAGCTCTGCGTGGCGAGCGTGACATCATCGTTCGCCACTTTCAGCTTGAGCAAGATGGTGTCGCCGCCGTCGTTGAGGCTCAGCGAAGAAGCTTTGAAGATGAGCGCGCCACCGAAGGCGGGATCGTTCGCGGGTGGCGGGCCGCCGCCAAAGACGACGACGGCGCGTTTTGGCTCAACGCGCGTGTTGGGCGGGAAGGTGAAACGCTCTGCGGTCGAATCAAAGATTCTGACGCCGGAGAGATCGACAGGCGAGTCGGAGGGGTTGAATAGCTCGACGAACTCGTCGTCGCCGGAGTTGCGTGTGCCGTCGCGGTTGGCGTCGCCTTCGATGGCGGAGGTTGTTGCATCGTCCGGCGGAACGTCTGCGAGAAACTCGCTGATCACGATCGGGAGTTTCACTTCGATGGTCGCGCGGGCTGAGACCGTGCCGCCCGCGCCGTCATGCGCTGTCGCGGTTATGGCGACGACGCCGACGCCGACGCCGCGCGCGAGCCCGCTCTGATCGACGGTCGCAATTGCCGTGCTATCGCTGCCCCACCCGAAGGTCGTGTCAGTGACGACGCGGTCGTTTTGATCGTAAGCGCGCGCGACGAGTTGCAGGGTCGCGCCACGATTGAGCGAAGCCGCCGCAGGCTCGATCTCAACGCGCACGACGCGCCTTGGGGGTGGAGAGACCGTGAGCAACGCGGGCGCGGAGCGCACCCCGCGCGCGATTGCCATGATTTCCGTAGCTCCAACTTTCAACGCGGCGGCAACGCCGCTGCTGTTTACGACTGCAATGCTCTCGTCACTCGACTGCCAGCCGAAGATGACTCCGCGCAACTCGCGCCCGCCTTCATCAAAAGCGCGTGCGTTAAACGCCTGCGTCGAGCCGGGTTGCGTGGTCGCGCTCGAAGGATCGATCTCGATTCGAGAGATGGGAGCGTTCGTGGCGAACGGCGCGCCGTCAACTCTCTTTCCGGGAGAGAAGACGCGGCTCGCGCTGCCCGCGAGCGATTGGTGAAGAGTGAAGTCACCGTAGATGTCGGGCGCGCGCGTGAGCGATTGATTGCGATCTCCTGCGAGCCCCGTCGCTCCTCCGTAATTCATCTCTTCGACCGTCGCTCCGCTGGGATCGAGCAGCACAACTGTTTCGCCGCCGTTCAAAAGCGAGAGACTGCCCGTTGAAGCAAGCGACACGAGCGCGCCCGCGAACGCTGGATCGCGCGGGTTGAAAGTCGCGAGGCTTGCGCCGCCGAAGACGACCGCCGCCGTTGCGGGCGAGAGAATCGCGCCGGGCGCAAAACTGTGCCGCGTCGTCTCGACCCCGCCCGCGCTGCGCGTGACGATGCGGAAGCCGCCCAGATCAATGTCGGCGTCGGAAGCGTTGACTATTTCGATGAACTCATCTTGCGAGACGCTACGTTGCCCGTCGTGATTGGCGTCGCCCGTCGCGCCATCCGGCGGATCGGCGAGCACTTCGTTAATGACGAGCGAGAGCGGCTGGACACGCAAAGACATCTCTGCCGAAGCCTCTCCCGCCGCAGCCTTAATCTTTGTCACGCCTTCGCGCAGCGCACGCACTCCGCCGGTCGCGTCAACAGTCGCCACGTTCGCATCATCCACGACGAACGACACGGGCGCGTTTGTGATCTCGATGCCGTCTTCGTCGAAGACAGTCGCGCTGAGTCTGATCGATCTGCCGACGCCGAGCACGACTTCGGAAGGCGAGACGACGATGCGCGCGGGGAGGCGTGCGCCCGTG
>JAVXVR010000414.1:0-2665 GCA_032230165.1 Acidobacteriota bacterium
GCATGATCTCAGGGCTCTGGGACGATCTGCGCACGGACTGCACGGGCAACGGCTCCGGCTCGCCCTGCGACGTGTACGTCAACACGAGCGATCCGAATAAAGTCATTTTCCGTTGGGAGGCGCGTCTGTTCGGCACGGCGAGCGCGGACTCCGGCAGCCCTGTCGAGTTTGAGATAGAGTTGAACCGCGACGGCACGATCCAGACGCGCTACGGCGCGGGCAACGTGAACGTCTTTCCCGTCGTCGGCATCGGCGCGGGCGAGCAGGGCGGCTCCTACGTCATCAACTCGCACACGAGCCCGAACGCGCCGATCACTCTGACCAACGCGCCGACCGTCACCTTCGCGCCGCGACCGACCTCCGTGCAGACGACGTTGCAGTTCTCCGCGACGAACTACCCCTTCAACGAGGCGGAGACCTCGGCGCGGGTCGTCGTCACGCGCGCGGGCGATACGTCCGCCGCCGTGAGCGTGGACGTGCGCACGGTTGACAACCCTGCGGCGGTTGCGTGCAACGATACGACGACTCTGCCGGGCGTGGCGTTTGCGCGCTGCGACTACGAGACTACTTTGCAGACCGTCAGCTTCGCCGCAGGTGACGCGCAGCCGAAGACGGTCAGCATCCCGCTCGTCAACGACGCGCACCTCGAGCCGCTTGAGACCTTCCAAGTCGCGCTCTCGAACCCGACCGGTGGGGCGACGACCGCCGCGCCTGCGACCGCCACCGTCACGATTGTCTCTGACGACCCGCCGGGTCAGCCGAACCCGATCCTCGGCACAGACTACTTCGTGCGGATGCAGTATCTGGACTTCCTCTCCAGAGAGCCGGAGCCGGGTCAGCCCTGGTCTGCCGTGCTCAATGGTTGTCCTGATCCGTTCAACACGAGCGCGGGTGTCCCGTCGGCTAGCTGCGACCGCATCTCGGTCTCGTCCTCGTTCTTCCGCTCGCAGGAGTTCGAGTTCAAGGGTCGCTTCGTCTTCAACTTCTACAAGTCGGCTCTGAACAGGCTGCCGCTCTACGCCGAGATCATCCCGGACATGAACGGCATCACGGCTAACACGGCAGCCGAGGTGCAGGCGCGCAAGGCTGCCTTCGCCAACGCCTTCGTGCAGAAGACAGAGTTCAAGAATCTCTACGACGCCTTGACCAACACGCAGTTCGTCAACACGATCATGGACAGGTACGCGCCGTTGCCGTCCATTACGACGCCCGACCCGCTCACACCCGACAGCTCGACGAAGATCACCATGACGCGCGCCGATCTCATCAACCGTCTGAACGGCGTCGGCATCCCGCTCACGCGGGCGCAAGTAGTGAGAGCCATTGCGGACTCGAACGAAGTGGGCGCGGCGGAGTTCAACAGCGGCTTTGTCGCCATGCAGTACTACGGCTACCTCAGGCGCGACCCCGAGACGGGCGGCTACAACGACTGGCTGCGAACGATCAACGCCAACCCGGCGGACGTGCGCTCGATGGTTAATGGCTTCATGAACTCGCCCGAGTACAAGCTCAGGTTCGGCGCACCATAAGCAACGGCGCGGGAGGGGCACGGCGGGCTCGCGCGAGCGGGCTTGCGGCGAGCCCGTGCCGCGCCCGCGCCAGAAATGCGCTGCACGCACGCGGCATTCGCGGGGGCGTCAGCCAACTGGAAGGGCGCGAAAGTTCATCACAAGGTTCGTCCGGTCAACTTGCCCTCCCGTGGGCGTTACGCTTAGAATGCCCGTTCCCGGTCGCCCGCGCTGCCGCAAGTCTCTCCATGCCGCGCGGGCTCTCGTTAGGGCAGTTTTTCTTGAAACGCGGCTTATCCAGCCCCAGGGTCTTCGTTTGGAGATTTTCCGGTGAAACAAGTCCTCCGCCTGTCATTTTTCGTGCTCGCGCTCTTCTGCCTGTCGCGCGCTGAAGTCTCGGCGCAGACCGCGACCCCGTCGCCCACGCCCGATCCTTTCATCACGCAGCTCACTTCGAGCGCGGTGGATTCGTTCGCGCGCGACATCAGCGGCGACGGTCGCTTCGTCGTCATCGAATCGAACGGCGACATCGCGACCGTCCCGCCGGGGCAGACCGCCGCGACCAAGTCGCCCAACAACAAGGACGGCAACCGCGAAATCTTCCTCTTCGACCTCGCCCAGCGCCGCATCTTCCAGATCACCGACACGAAGAACGCGCTCAAGAGCACGACCGTCGCCGCCGCCGACATTAACAAGAACGACAACATTCAGGTCGAGGTAAGCAACAACCGCCCCGCCATCAGTCACGACGGCAAGTGGATCGTCTTCAGCTCGAACGCCGCGACCCCTTTTAGCTTCGATGGCGACGTGCAGGCGAACGAGGACGCGCTCAAGGCTGACGGCAATCAGGAAATTTTCCTCTACCACATTCCGGACGTGACGCCCGCCAGCCTGACGAGCGGCGACACCCCGGCTTACACAGACCTGCGGACGGGCGTCTTCACGCGCGTGACGGACACACCGGCGAGCCGCCTGCCCACGCCCGGCGTGAGCAACGCCTCGCCCTTCACTCTGCCCTTCACGGCGGACGACAATCGCGAGCCTTCGATCAACGACGACGGCTCGCGCATCGCCTTCGTCTCGACGCGCAACCTCGCGACCGCGAACGGCAAGACGAACGCCGACGCGAGCCCGGAAATCTACGCCTACACGAGAGC
>JAVXVR010000449.1:0-7368 GCA_032230165.1 Acidobacteriota bacterium
CGCACCTACAAGCGCATCGCCTCGGCGCGCGACGACGATCAGCTTTCGCAGATTCGCGCCGAGACAGAGGATCGCTACGGACGACTCCCCGCATCGGTCGAGAGGCTGATCGCCTACTCGCGCCTGCGCCGTCTCGCCGAACAGGTTGGCGTCGTCTCGATTGACAGGACGCCGACGGGCATCGCCTTCAAGCTCAGCGAAAAGGCGCGGGTCGCGCCCGAAAAGCTGCTCGCGCTGGTGGGCGAACGCCCCGGGGCTAGTTTTTCGCCGAGCGGCGTGCTGCGGGTCGAATTGTCTGAAGGAGAGGCGGAGGATGCGGTCGAAGCCGCCCGTGGCTTGTTGCTGCAAGTGCGCGCGGCGGATTAGAATCGGCGGCGTCAAATCTTCGGGTCGCGATTCCCGACCGTCAGCCCGTCAGCCGACATCCAACTGAAGTCGAGTCGCACAATTCTTAAGGAGTAAAAATAACTGTGAAATCGAAATTATTCGCGCGGGCGTCCGGTCTGTTGTTCGCCGCGTTCGTGTGTGCGTTCGCCGCCCCCGCGGCGCGCGCGCAAGAAGAGGGCGTGCCAAAAGTCGTTGACGAGGTGATCGCGCAGGTCAACACAGAGGTCATCACGCTCTCGATGCTGCGACAGGAGATGAAGGACGCGGCGTCGGCGCTCGCCGAGCAGCGCAGGATTCCTCTGGAGCAAGCGCAAGCCGAGATCGCGAAGCGGCAGGCTGAGATCATCGTCACGCTCATCAACGAGCAACTCCTCGTGCAGAAGGGCAAGGAGTTGGGTTTTGCCGAGAACGTCGAGAAGGAAGTCAACGAGCGCATGGTCGCCGTGATGAAGCAGGAGGGTTTGAAGTCGCTCGAACAACTCTACGCGGCGATGGGCGAGAGCGGTATCGACGCGGCAAACGTGCGCCAGCAGTTGCGCGCCGAGATCATGAAGCAGGCGGTGCTCCAGAACGAGGTCAACTACAAGCTGTACTACGGGCTGCTCGACTCCGAGCTGAAGAGCTACTACGCGGCGCACCCGGACAAGTTCCGCAAGCCCGAAACCGTCACGCTCTCGGAAATCTTCCTGAGCACGGTGGGCAAGGACGACGCCGAAGTGCGCGCGCGCGCCGCGCAGATCGTCGCGCAGCTTCGCGGCGGCTCAGACTTCGGCGCGACCGCGAAGGTCGTCTCCGAGCGCGAGGATAACAACCACGTGCGCACCGCGCCGAAGACCGGCGGGAAGCTCGGCACGTTCCCGCTCGACGACATCTCGCAACCGGACGTGCTCACGGCGGTCAAGAACCTGAAGGTGGGCGGCGTCGCCGATCCCGTCAAGCTTGAATCCGGCTACATCATCCTGCGCCTCGACGAGCGCACGCCCGCCGGCGAGCCCACGTTCGACGAAAAGAAGGTGCGCGAGGCAATCGCCGCCGAGCGCATAGATAAGGAGCAGAAGAATTACCTCAACAGCCTGCGCCGCGATGCCTACGTCGAAGTCTCACCGGCGTACCGCGAGCAGGTACTGCCGCTCCTCAAAGTTGAGACCGCGACACCTGCGGGCACGAAGACCGCCGCCGCGCCGCAGCCCAACAAGAAAGACGACAAGAAGAAGTCCGACTTGACCGGCAACAAGAAACCCTGAACTACCGTGACAGGTAAACCGTGACAGGTGACAGGTAAGAGAGCGAAAGCAATTCCTACCTGTCACCTGTCACGGTTTACCGTTTACCGCCTTTATGCGTCTCGATCAATTCCTGCGCGCGAGTCGTCTGGTCTTGCGGCGGACTCTCGCGCAGGAGATGTGTGAGGCGGGCGCGGTCGAAGTGAACGGCGCGTTGGCGCGCTCGTCACGGACGGTGCGCGCGGGCGACGAGATAGCTCTGCGACGCCGCGACCGCGTCCTCACCGTCCGCGTCCTCAACGTTCCCACGGCGCGCAACGTCTCCAAAGCCGAATCAGCCTCGCTCTACGAGATCATCAAAGACGAGCGGCTGGAAGAAGACTAGGCGACGACGCCCTGAGGCGACGCGACAGACAAGAGTCGCCGCCGGGCGTCATTCATATATCACTCTGCGTCGCCGCTTCGCCCCGTTCCCACCTCCTCACTTCATCTTTTATTCTTCATCCGCTCCTTCCCCCTTCGCCGTTCGTCTTTCGCGCGCAGTGACGGTAAAAAGGTGTCTGTGCGTCTCGTAAGCGGACGCCCGGCGCGCGCCGCTCTGAGAAATCCACAGGCTAATCTCTAGGAAATCGGTCGCCATTGCGTCTGCATTAAATGGTATAGGATTTGCCGCAAATGTGGGCACGAGACAAGTGTACATTCCTCCTCGTGGTCGCAGTTTTCAAGGGGAGCTTTGCAATGAACATTCTGGATAACTTCTTCTCCGAAGACCTCGCCATCGACCTCGGCACGGTCAACACGCTGCTCTACGCGCCGGGGCGTGGCATCGTCTTGAACGAGCCTTCGGCGGTGGCGATTCATAAATACACGGGCGAGGTCTTGGCGGTCGGCGCGGAGGCGTTCAAGCTCGTGGGTCGCGTGCCGAAAGACGTGGACGTGTTCCGCCCCGTCAAGAGCGGGACGATAGAGAACTTCGAGGCGGCTGAGAAGATGCTCGTCGCCTTCATGCGCCGCGTGCAGGACAACCATCTCAAGCGCAGCCACACGGTCATCGGCGTGCCCGGCTCTTCGACGGAGTTGGAGCGGCGCTCCGTGCGCGATGCCGCGCGCGATGCCAAGGCTGCGCGCGTCGATCTCGTGGACGAAGGTCTGTGCGCCGCACTCGGCGCGGGATTCTCTTACGACGACGAGCGCGCGCATCTCGTCGTTGATATCGGCGGCGGCACGACGAACGTCGCCATCGTCGCCTCGGCAGCAATCGTCTCGTCGCACAGTTTGAAGGTCGCGGGTAACGCGATGGACGAGGCGATACGCGACTACGTGCGCGCCAAGTATGAGATGCAACTCGGCGAGCGCACTGCCGAACAGTTGAAGAAGCAACTCGGCGCGCAAAGCGCCGAAGCGGCGGGCAAGGATAAAGAGCAGCCCATCGAAGTGGTCGGCAAGGAGCTGACGACCGGGATGGCGAAGGCGGTCGAGATCGGTTTGGACGAAGTGCGCGAGGCGCTGGAGCCCGTGGTCACAGAGATCATCGCGGGCGCACGCCGCGCCGTCGAAGAGTCGCAGCCCGACGTGACGGCGGACATTTACCAGACGGGTCTCATCCTGACGGGCGGCGGCGCACTCCTCGACGGCATGGCGGAGCGCTTGCAGCGCGAGCTGAAGCTCCACGTCGCGGTCGCCGAAGACCCGCTCGCGGCGGTCGCGCTCGGCGCGGGGCGTCTCCTCGCAGAGCCCGAACGCCTCCAACGCGCCGCCATACGCGAGGACGTGCCCGTGTGGCAGGCATCAGAAGAGCTGGTCGTGAACTGGTGAACGATGCGCTGCTCACACGACGCGCACACGCCACGGGCGCGCGACGGGCATTCACGCGCAAGCCCCTGAAAGGGGCGAAATATTTGTAGCCCACAGCGTGAGCCGTGAGCTACGGGCGGAAATAAAAATCGGCGAGAGCCCCTGAAAGGGGCGAAAGAATTTCAACTCGAATTTCTTTCGTCCCTGTCAGGGGCTCTCAACTTTGTTGCCGTTGTCTATTCCCACGTCTTACGACATGGGCTAAATTTTATCGTGCCTACGGCACTTAAAACGAATACCTGCTACGTGCCGTCCACCGTCGTGCGCTCATCGACCAGCGCCCTCTCTCGCTCCTTAGTCGTCTCTCGTTCCTTCGCTTCTAGTTGTCTTAACTCTTCACGCAGAATCTCGGCGCGTGCGAGCGTGCGTTCTTCGAGCGGAAGCTGGCGGTAGTCTGCGAGCACGTCATCCGCGCGCGGCGCGTCGTCGCCGTCATTGTCGGGCACGGCGGGGAGCAGCGCGAGACCGGCGACGTAGAGGGCGAGCGTGAAGAAGGAGATGTAGCCGGTGGCGGGCGCAAAATTCTGTCGCTCGCCGAATGTGCCTTGCGTCACGCCTTCGACGAGCGCGCCCGCGACGCGCTTGAGCCAGCCGCCTTCGGGCGCGTAGAGGCTCGCGAGGAGCATGTGCTTGAGGACGAACGCCGTCGCGAAGAGCGCGGCAAGGCTACGCAAGGTGCGGCGCGCGTCGAAGCTCGCGAACTGGTTCTGCCAGAGCGTCCAGAGGAAGAAGAAAGCGAAGAGCCAGCGGAAGAGTCCGGCTTCGGGCAGCACGCTGTTGAAGGCTTGCGCGGAGCCGAAGAAGAGCGCGACGAGCGTGAGCGCGTGCGCGACGTTCGAGAGCGGCGCGTGCGCGCCTGAGAGCCACGCGCCAAACTCGACGAGATGACCGCGCGCGAATGAACTCATCAAGAGCGCGGCGAGGACGAACGAGACGAGCGGCGGCGCGACGAACAGCACGGCGCGCGTCTCAAAGTCCACGCGCACGCCGCCCAGCAGCGCGACCGTCAGAAAGATCGTCGGCAGCAGCAGATAGATCGAGAGTCGCCGGTTCGCGTCGCGCGGATTCGGCGCGCGGTGCTGAGCATCGCGTTTGCTCGCGTCGCCCCGTCGCGAATCGCGCCCCGTCGTGCCCTGCCTCTTCGTCATTTCCTCTCACGAAAAACTTTGAGCGGGTTGAGGTCGCCCCAGGTCGTCTCCGTGCCCTGCTCAAGCTCCGCCTTCAGCTCGGCGGCGGTGTGGAGGCGCAGCTCCGCGTCGTCAACGACGAGCGCGCCGTTTGGCGAAAGCTCGATGGCGCGGTTAACCGCCTCGACGCCCGCACGGAAGAGCGCGTCGTCCGAATAGACGCGCCCCCAGCCCTCGCGGTAGAAGGCGTAAGCGACGTAGAACTGCGTGCGCGCGTCGCGCCGCGCCGGGTCGGCTCTCACCCACTCGTCGCGCGCCGCGCGGTACTCTTCGCGCCGGAACATCTCGCGCGCCGCCGCGAAGCGCGCCTCGTCAACCGCGTAAGTCCCCACGCTGGCGCTCGCCTCGGTCTTCAATTCGGCGAACGTGCGCGGCGCGGTTGCATAAAGCCACAGGATGAGCGCGGCGTAAACAATCGTCCACGCGATGCCGATGCTGCGGATGACTCTCGATCTCATGGCGGCGTTCGTCGCGAGACGGCGCGACGCTCTTCTTAAGTAATTGCCGAAAGGTCGGACAAGGGTTAATATCCCGTCCGCGCCGACACGGCAGTCTATCACCTCCCGCACCACACACCACACGGCGACCCATCGGGCGGGGAGTTGATCTCACACGGCGTCCCGTTCCAACACCAGCGCGTGCGCCTGCCGCGCGCGCCATTTTAACTTCCTCCCAAGGAGAACAACTATGGACCTCAAACTCGTGCGAAAGACTTTCACCGAGCAAAGCACTATGGGCGAGCTTTCCGTCAACGGGAAGTTCGAGTGTTTCACACTCGAAGACAAAGTGAGGGCGGTCAAGATTCACGGCGCGACGGCGATCCCCGAAGGCATCTACGAAGTGGTCGTCACTTTCTCCAACAAGTTCAAGAAGCAATTGCCGCTCTTGAACAACGTGCCGAACTTCGACGGCATACGCATCCATTCCGGCAACAAGCCCGCCGACACGGAAGGCTGTATCCTCGTCGGGCAGACCAAGTCGAAAGATTTCGTCGGCGGTAGTCGCGCCGCCTTCGACGTGCTGTTCCCGAAGATCGTGGCGGCGAGCAAGAAGGAGAAAATCTTCATACAGGTCGTCGGCGGCACGCACGAGGACGTGGCTGTCGCCAACGCCGAGCCGCCTGCGGGCAAGTGACACAACGCGACGCGCGGTGTGGTCTTAAGCATGAAGGGGCGGCATCGTCGGCGATGTCGCCCCTTCGTCTCTCTCGTCAACACGGCGGCACGTTGGGCGAAAACGCGCCCGCGTTGGTATAATCCCGCGTCCGAAGCGAAAGCCCGAAGGGTACGCCATCTTAAACGAAAGCTAAGGAAACGACCGACCGATGATGGGAAGACTGCTGATCGCCTTTACGCTCTGCGCCTGCATCACGCCGCCCGCCGCGCAGTCCCAGCCCGGACAACACGCCGACCAGCACGGACACGAGCCCGGCAAGTCGTCTGATCAGGCGGCGAACGTCGAAGTCGCGCCGGGCGAAGTCGTCAAGCGCGGCGAGCCGGTCGGCGACGCGCCAGCCGTCAAGTTCGCGGACGTTTTGAAGGAGCCGCAAAGGTACGCGGACAAGACGTTGATCGTCGAGGGCGTCGTCGAGCGCGTCTGCCAGCAGCAGGGCTGCTGGATGGAACTCGCGCCGGAGAAGGGCGCGCGCGGCGTGCGCGTGAACATGAAGGATCACGCCTTCTTCGTCCCCTTCAACGCGGCGGGCTTGCGCGCGCGCGTCGAGGGCACGTTCAGCCTGAACGTCCTCAGCAAGGCGGACGCCGACCACTTAGAGAAAGAGGGCGCGAGTCTCAGACGCAACCCCGACGGCACGGCGAACGAGATCAGCTTCGTCGCCACTGGCGTCGAGCTACGGAAAGAATAAAACCCCATGTCGTCAAGCTCACTTCACCGAGGTTGATAAGATGAGAACTACTGCCAAGCTCACTTTGCCTTCGGTCGCTTTGTTCTGCCTCTTTATCACCGCAGGGCGAGTCGAAGCCTGCTCGTGCGTCCCCGAACGTCCTACTTGCGAAGCTTTCGGATCGGCGACGGCGATCTTCGTCGGCAAAGTGGTCGGGGCTAAAGAGCAGAGGGAGATTAAGGACGAGAACGGCGTCAAGAGAATTTTCGACGTTGGCGAGATTTATTTCCAACAGGAAGAATCTTTCTTGGGTGTGAAGACTCCGCGAGTAACAATCCATTCAGGTACGGGCGGCGGCGACTGCGGTTACTGGTTCGAGCGCGGCAAGCGTTACCTCGTTTACGCCTACGGCGATTCGCCCAAGAGCTTGGGGACGAACATCTGCTCGCGCACGCGACCACTGGATGCTGCCGGGGAAGATTTAACTTTTCTACGCGGCTTGCCACGACAGGGTGGCGGGGTGAGGATTTATGGTCAGGTGGTAGAAGCCCTGCAAGACCCGTCCATGAAAAACTGGCGCACACCGCATCCGCTCGCGGGCGTCGTCATCAAGGCGGAAGGGCACAGGAATTACGAAGCCGCCACAGACGCCGAGGGCAAATACGAACTGACGGGACTCGAACCGGGCAAGTATAAAGTCCGCGCCTTGCTGCCAGACTACTACTACTCCGACGAGTATTCCGTTCGCGAGCGCGAAGTTAATGATCGCGGGTGCGCGGAGGAAAATTTCTTCGCACAGAATGACGGTCGCGTTCGCGGGCGCGTCCTGCAACCCGACGGGCGCGGCTCGCCGAAGGCGATGGTCAGCATCATT
>JAVXVR010000574.1:0-6851 GCA_032230165.1 Acidobacteriota bacterium
GTGGCATCGGCGTCGAGACCTTCGCGCGCATCGGTGCTCTCGTAAACCTTGACGGCTTCGAGCGACTCGCCGTAGCTACCCTGCATTTCGAGCGCGGTGGAGAGCAGGCAGCGCGCCTTCGCCAGCAGCGAAGCGTCGCCGCGCGCGGCGCGCATCGTCGCGTTAACGCGCCGGACGACCTCGCTTGAGAGCCCCTGATCGAGCAGCACGCGCGCGCCTTCAAGCTCGCTCTCGATCGCCTGACGGGTGGCGTTTGAGAGCGAGCGAGAGCGCGTCTCGGCGAGGCGCGCGCGCACCGCGTCCATCTCGCGCCCTTCGTCCTTGAAGATGTCCATGCCCGTTGGCGTTGGCTTGCTCATGCGCTTCCAAGTTGAGCCTGAACTGATCGCGACGACGCGCGTGCGGCGTCGCGAAGCAGAGACGATCTATCGTTTTCCTTTTCGGTCAATATAGTTCTTGCGTCGTCAAATCTCAACTTCCGTTGACGCCAAAAAGATCGTGTCGTAGAGACCGTGGAGTTTGTAGCCCGCGCGGAGGTAGAGCGATTGCGCCCGCGTGTTGTCAGAGTTGACGAGCAGACAGAGAGACCGTGTCCGACGCAGCAGCAAGTTGCTCAACTGCGAGAAGCAACGCAGCCCGTAGCCTTTGCCGCGCGCTTCCGGATGCACGTAGAAGCCTTCGAGGTAGATCACTTCGGGCGTTTCGGAGATGACATCCGCTTTGAAAATCAATCGCCCGTCCGCGACACACGCCCACACGCGACCGCGCTCGATGCGCCGCGCTGTTCGCAGGCTGAAGCCTTCGGGATCGGTCTTCAAAGGATCGACGCCGCTCTCGTGATAAGCCATTTGTGCGTGCACTTCGGTCACCTGCGGCGCGTCGGCGAGAGTCGCCAGCCGTAGCCCCGCGACGGGCTCGAAAGCTTCTGTAGGCTCGCGCAGCTCGAAGAGCAGCTCGCGGCAAGCTCGATACGGGATCGCGTCGCCTGCGGCGTAGTGCGTCCAAAAGTGCTCGACCTTCTCGTGCTCCCCGATGATGATGCGCGTGCAAGAAGCGGCGCGTGCGAAACGTGCGAGAGCGGCGAGCGCTTCGTCGCAGCGCGACTCGACAAGCGTGAGATGCCCGACGAGCGCGACACCGACGAGCCGCCCACGCTGGTCGCGACAGGCGAAGAAACTTCCGCGATTCGACGTGCTCTCAAGCCCATTGTCGCGGATGAGACCCGACATGATGACCGTATGGAGCGGGCGCGCGGCGAGGAACGAGAGGACTTCATCCTCTTGACCGCGCGCGAGGCGTTCGACCGACGAGGCGCGTGCAGAGACGTGAGACGGGGCGCACACCGACTGCGCCGCCGCCCTATCCTTCGCCGAACGGGATTGTATTTGTGCCATGGTGAGTGGGCGCAGGGGCTAAAGTGTCGCCGCCGTCGCGGCGGAGACGGGCGCGGGGCGTGCGACGCGTTGGCGTCGTCAGTAGCCGAAGTAGTCTTGTCCCGTGTCTGCGATCACGGGCATGTAGGCGGTCGGCTGCCCGTTAGCCATGACAGCCATCGCGCGTACGATGGCGTCGCTGATGAGGATGCCGTCGGAGATCAGTATTCCGTCGGAGATCAGTATGCCATCGCTGATGAGGATGCCGTCGCCGCGCATCACCCCGTCGCTAATGAGTATGCCCGTCCCGACGTAAGGAGCGCCGTCGTTGATGCGCGCGCCGCTGCTCGTGATGATGTTGTCGCTGATGAGTATGCCATCGGAGATGAGTATGCCGTCGCTGATTAAGTTTCCGTCACTGATGAGTATGCCTTCGCTGATGAGACTGCCCGTGCCGTAAATCCTCTGGTAGCGAGCCAGGTGGGCGGAGCCATAGACGAAGGTGTGATTCATGATCAGACCTTGCGACCACGTGAACGTGCGACCCGCGATGGTCGTCTGCGGCGTGGGAAGAGGCTGCGTGAGCAACGGCGCGCCGAGTGGTGTCGAGTTCGTCAAGTCGGTGCGGACGAGCTTCGCCAGCCTGACCGCGCCTTCGATGTTCACCTCGCCCGCGCCCTGCTCGAAAGTGTTCGCGCCCGCAAGCGGCTGCGCCGTGTACATCAAGAGCGCCTTGACCATGTTCGGCGTGAGGCTCGGGTTGGCTTGCAGCAGCAGCGCCGCCGCGCCCGCGACGACGGGCGTCGCCATCGAAGTGCCGCTCATATACATCTGCGCGCGGCTATCGTCTGAAGTCACACCGGCTTCCATCTGCGGGTTGTTCGCCACGAGATAATTGCGCGCGCCGCATTCTTCCTGTCCCGCCGGACACTCGCCCTGCGCCTCCGCCGCGATCAGCTTGTTGCCGGGCGCAACCAGATCGGGCTTGAGCAGGTTGTCGTACAAGACGTTGCCCTGTGCGTCCACGCGCTGGCTGCGTGTGGGTCCGCGCGAGCTGTAACTGGCGACTACATCGTCGGCGCGGTCATTCGTGCCGAAAGTGTTGGTCGCGCCGACCGTGATGGCTGAAGGCTCGATGCCGGGCGAGTGAATCTGTCCGTAAACTTTATTGCCGTTATTGTCCTTCCCGCTATTGCCTGCCGCCGCGACGACGACGATGCCAGCATCGACGAGCTTGCGCACGGCGATGCAGACGGGATCGTTGCGGTATGAATCGATGGCTGGCATCCCCAGACTCATGTTGACGACGCGGATTTTGTAAGTCGCGTGATTCGTGAGCAGCCAGTCGAGCGCCTGCAAGACAGTGGAGACAGAACCCTTGCCCTGCGCGTCGAGCACGCGCAGGTTGATGATGCTGGCGTTGGGTGCGATGCCGACGTATGCGCCGCTCGCGACGCGACCGTTACCGGCGGCGAGCGAGGCGACGTGCGTGCCGTGCCCGAAGGGATCGCGCGCATCGGTGTAGGGCGGGACGAAATTCTTCTCGAAGGCGATGCGGACGTTGCTGCTCGAAGTGCGTCCATCGCGAAATGCCTTGTGGCTACGGTCTATGCCGGAATCGAGGACGGCGATGCCGACGCCCGTGCCGTCGAGACCGGGCGAGGCGAAGGATCGCACGGCGTCCGCGCCGGTGGTCGCAGAGACGTGACCGAGCGTGCGTACTTCTCGGTCGGGCGAGATGAAAGTGATCTCCTTCTGCGCCGAGAGTTCGTAAACGACGCTCGCGGGCATCGAGGCGACGACATCAATCGAGTTCTGGAAGCTGTAAGTGACGCTCACGTTCGGGCGCGTGTAAATCTCCTGCACGCGGCTGCCCGCAGGGGCGTTGAACTGGCAGACGACCGTCAGGATGCGCGACTTGACGCCTTTGCCGCCCGCCTTCGTGAGCAACGCGCGCAGGTCTGGCGAAATCTTGTTGAGGTTCGGGGTGTTTTTGCTAACGTTCGGAAACCAGTCTGCACCAACGCTCAAGGGAGTCTGGCTGGGGATGCTCGAAGTCGCGCTCTTCGGCGCGAGCTGCGCAGTCGCGCCGACGGGCTGCGTCAACGCGCCGGGTAAGCGAAGGACGAGGGGGCTCGTCTTACGCGCGTCTTCCTTGCGCTCTTTAACCCCGCGCGGAGTTTGTGCGAACGCGGGCGCGTAGCCGACGCAGAGCGACGCGAGCAGCAAGCCCGTCGTCAGACTTCTCCATGTTGAGAGGCAAATTCTTTTCATTATTTTGATGAAAACTTTCCCAACCTTTTAAGAACATACGACGGGCAGAGATTTTTCGTTGGCGTCGCTCGTCACCAGCCATCTGGTCGCTGACTTATTCACCGGCGATTCGCCTGCGGTAAGTCTTCCGAAGAGGATAACTTTAGAAGTCGCAGGGCGACGAAACGTTGCAACGAAGACCGGAATGCAGGAGCCAATCTTGATCCTGCTCTCAACCCATCCTTTTAAGGGAGCAACAATCATGCCACCTAGTCATAACTGACTCTCCCAAAATCTCGATCTACGGAACGCGCCGATGCGACTCTCCTAATTATGCAAGATTCCCGTCAAAGGACGACTGTTCGTCCAATTAACTCGCTTCGCCAAGTTAACAAGAACCACATTCAAGGTCTCTCCCGGCTGAGTGGTGTTCTAATTTGAAAAATCGTGATCTGATAAATACAGGGCTTAATTTTCAAACTAAGTCAAGACCCCCCGTTGGCAAGCACGAAAGTCTCTGCATATTCATTTCACACCAGATACCTTCTTCACACAAAGCGTCTTTGCCCTTTGTTTATGGGCGTGCGCGTGTCATTCGCCAGCCTCCTGAGATGAATGTGCGTAGCAGATACCGATTCGGCGCTATTCGCTCACCTAACCCCGTGGAGTAGTTTACCCCTCGTTTCCAGCCGCAGGACGTGAGAACCAACATTTCCAGCAACGTTTTGAGGCTGGCACGGCGGTTGTTGAGGTGACGGCAACGGCGACTCCTCCGCGTTGCCGAAGTGGTGATGGCGCATCAGCCGAACCTGACGAGCAATTTTTTTTCGAGCAGAGAGGGTTAATCGCAATGACTTACCGCAACGACAAATCTACTTTTCGCCGGATGACGACGGGCGTCGCCTGCGCGTCGCTACTGATATTCATCTTCGCGCTGGCTTCTTCTTCCGCATACGCCGGAGGTAAATCCTGCGCCGGTTTCACCGTGACGCTCTCCGACGGTCGCACCTTCAGCGGCACGCAGGACGTGAGCGTCGCTGTCGCGGCGGGCGCGACGGCGCAGGTGCGCGGTCAGTTCGTCAGCTACACGGTCGAGCTTAATACGTTCACCGTGACGAACTACACACTGAAGAGCAACATCACCGCCAACCAGCCGGAGATCATCTTCGTCCGCGAGCAGCCGCTTCACGGGAAGACTCTGACGAGCAGCCTCTCTATCAATCTCAACAATGAGCAGGCTGTGCTCCAGCGTTCGGGCGGCGGCATCTCGATGAAGATTCAGTCGAAGGATTGCAGCGAGGGCGGGATTTTCCAGATGGAGCCGGAGCCTTCGACCGTCGTCGAGCACCAGCTCGGGGCGGACTTTTCCTACTGCGTCGATTCTTCGGGTCGCGTCATGATCGTCAGCGCAACCAACCCTTTCATCGGTCGCGAGAGCCCAGAGCTGGCGACGCTCGTCTTCCCTGCGTCGTTGAGCGCCGTCGCCGGGACGAAAGTTTCGCGCTGGCAGATTCAGTCGGGCGGACGTATGGGGCTCGTGACGGGTGAGGACGCCGTGCAGCCTTTGAGCGCGCCTTGTTCCGCGTCGTCGAACCCGACGCCCACGCCGACTGCCACACCTACTCCGACAGCGACGCCAACGCCGACTGCTACACCGACACCTTCGCCAACGCCTTCGCCGACGCCCGCAGGCATCGCTGCCAACGTCGAAGTGCGGCTCGTCGGCGCTGCCATCAACGGCGTGACGCCGGAGGGCGAGGCTGAAGTTGAGCGCGAGTCGGAGGGCACGCACCTGAAGGTGAAGGTCAGCCACGTGAACCTCGTGAACGGCACGACGCTTAGTGTGTTCGTTGATAACGCGAAGGTCGGCGAGATCGTCTTAAGCGATCAGCGCGGCGAGATACTGCTCCGCACGGATCGCGGTCAGCCAGTCCCGCCCATCGTTAACGGCACGACCGTGACGGTCGCCGACAAGTCGGGCGCGACTCTTTTGAGTGGCACGTTCACTTCCTCTTTGCCGAGACCGGGCGCGACGCCCACGCCAACACCCACGCCGACGCCGCAGCCTGGTGCCGAGTTGCGCGTGCGCGTGTTGCTCTCAGGCGCAGCCATCGGCGGTATGATGCCGCAGGGTCACGCAGACTTCCGCACTCGCGCAGGTGGCAACCGCAGCCTCGAAGTTGAAGCGGAGGATGTGAATCTGCACGCCGGGACGGTTCTCAACGTGCTCGTCAACAACGCGCAGATCGGTCAGATCATACTGGGCGCGACGTTTGAAGGTCAGATCGAGTTGGAAACCGAGCACGGTCAGACCGTGCCCGCCATCACGCAGGGCACGACCGTCACGGTCGTCAACAGTTTGACCGGCGCGACGATTCTCGCGGGCAGCTTCGGCGTAATCGCGAACGCATCGAACCCGCTCGAAGATGCCAACTTCTTCGTGCGCCAGCAGTACGTTGATTTCCTCAACCGCGCGCCGGAGCAGGGGGGCTTCGAGTCATGGGTGGGTCTGCTCGACCAGTGTCCGAACGGCGGCTACGGGCTCGACCACCCGTCGTGCGACCGCGTGCAAATCTCTTCGGGCTTCTATCGCTCGCCTGAGTTCAGCGGTCGCGGCTACTTCGTCTATCGACTCTACGACGCCGCGCTCGGCAGGCTGCCGCACTACAACGAGTTCATGAACGATCTCGCGCGGCTCGGCGTGCTGCAATCCACGATGAGTCTCGACGCGGCGAAGGTGCAGCTTGCGCGCGAGTTGATGCAGCGACCGGAGTTCGCCGCCATCTTCGGCAACCTTGAAGACTCCGCGCACGCGGAAGACTTCATCTCGCGGCTCGAGCGCGCGGCGGGCGTTTCGGTCGCGAGCCATGCACAGCTCGTCGCCGATAGACGCAGCGGCGCACGCAGCGCCGAGGACACCCTGCGTGCGTTCATCGAGACGCCCGAAGTTGACAGCCGCTTTTTCGTGCGCGGCTTCGTGGCGATGCAGTACTTCGGCTACCTGCGCCGCGAGCCGGAAATGGACGGCTTCAACAACTGGGTCAGAACTCTGTCAGACGGCACGGGCGACTACCGAGCGCTCATCTTCGGGTTCATCCAGTCGGGCGAGTACCGCAATCGCTTCGGTCAACCGTAAAAGATTCGCGGGGTAAATAAGGCTCACTCCGCGGATGAACAAGGGGTAAATGGGGCAGGGGCGACGACTTCAGTGAAGTCGTCGCCCCT
>JAVXVR010000585.1:0-2830 GCA_032230165.1 Acidobacteriota bacterium
AACAGTCGCCCGCAGCCCCAGCCGAGCAGCAGCGCGGGCGCGAACTCGAGAAAGAACTGCGCGAGGTAGAGCACGCTGCCGGGCAGGCGGTTGAGCCGCGCGGCGACCGGAGGGGGCGCGAACTGGATGGCGGCGCGCAGCATGACGACGATGGCGATGAAGAGCGAGTAGTAGGCTGCGGCGAAGACACAGAAGCGCCAGCCGCTGCGCAGACGGTCTTGTTTGTTCAGGAAGATGTCGAGTGGTTTCATCATCGGCTTTAAGACAGCGCGGCGTGTGATGTTCGAGAGCGCGCCGATTGTAGACGAGATCGCATCCTTGTGTCGCGCCCGTGCTGCTCGCAGCGACCTGCACGTTTCGCGCGCGCGCGTGCTAAACTTTCGACCCGCACGCGCGATGAACGAAGAGACACAAACGCCCGCACAGCTCGACGCAGACGAACCGAAGACGCGACGGCGCAGCGCCCCGTGGTTCTTCGGCGGGCTCGTCCTCGTCCTGCTTGCCACGCTCGTCGCCTTGCAGGTGTCGGGCGTGTGGGAGTTCGTCACTCCCGACAACGCCACCGACACGCTCGTCCTTTACGCGCTCTCGACACTCAACTTCGTCGCCTTCGTCGTCTTCAGTTTCATCTTCGTCCGCAGCCTCTTAAAACTGCGCAGCGAACGGCGGGAGCGCGTCTTAGGGTCGAAGATCAAGACGCGACTCGTCGTCTATTTCATCGCCGTCAGCCTCTTGCCCATCACGGCGATGGCGGTCTTCTCCTACCTTTTCTTCAACCGCACAATTGAGAAGACGTTCGGTCGTATCCCCGAAGACGTGGTGCAGGAGGCGCGCCTCGCCCGCGATGAGGACGCGGCGCAGCAGGCGCAGGTCTTGCAAGAGTCTGCGCGCGTTGCCTCGCTCACTCTCGAACAAGAGATAGCCACACACGATCAAGAATCGGTTGATGCTCTGCTCGCGCACGATCTCGAGTCATTGATCGCTGCCGGAAACTTTGACGCGCTCGGCGTTGATGCAAACGATGGCATCGGCTTGCTCAGATTCAAGGAGAAGAACTCCGATCCACGTCGGGACGAACCTTTGGGTTCAGCTTTGAGGGCTGTGCTTGAGCAACAACGGTCAAACGCGGAAGGCAAGGAGAATATCCTCACGCGCGATGGCGTCAACGCCGTCGCTATCCCGCTCCGTGACGGTCACACTTTCCTCGCGGCGCGCGCGATGCAGACTGACTCGCGCCTCTCGCGCATCGTCGCGGGCGCGGATACTTTCGAGCAGTTGCGTAAACGTCAACGCAAAGTGCGCCTGCTCGGTCTCTCGACGCTTGGACTGCTCACGCTGCTCCTCGTCTTCGCCTCGACGTGGGCGGCGATCCATGTGGCGCGCGGCATCGGCACGCCCATCCGCACGCTCGCGGAGGCGGCGGAAGAAGTGGCGCGCGGCAACCTCGCGCACCGCGTCTCTGTGACGGGCGACGACGAGTTAGCCGTGCTCGGCGACACCTTCAACCAGATGACCGCGCAGCTCGAAGCGAACCGCCAGCACATCGAGGCGAACGCCGCCGAGTTGCGCGAGACGAACCTCGCGCTCGACGAGCGGCGCGGCTACATCGAGACCGTGCTCGAATCGCTCTCGACCGGCGTCGTCTCGCTCGATGCCGAGAATCATCTGACGACGATCAACGCCGCCGCGATCCAGATGCTCCGTCTGGGCGCTGCCCCCGCACGGGGCACACCGCTCGCCGGGATCATCAACCCGGAAGATCGCGCCGTGCTCGACCGCGTGCTCACGCGCGCGCGCCGCACGGGACGCGCCGCATGGCAGATGGAGTTGACGCGCGGCGCGACCAGCGAAGGCGGTGTCGTGCCCGTTGCGCTGACGGCGACCGCGTTCGGGGCGGCGACCGACGGCGCGCGCGGCATCGTCCTCGTCATAGAAGATTTGAGTGAGCTGCTCGCCGCGCAGCGCGCCGCCGCGTGGAGCGAGGTGGCGCGGCGTATGGCGCACGAGATCAAAAACCCTCTGACGCCGATCCAGCTCTCAGCCGAGCGCATCGCGCGCAACTTCCCACCCGCCCCGCACGCCGATGGCGAAGGCGTTCTCGAACTAGGCGACGGCAACAGACGCGAAGTGGACGAGCGCGTGGCGCGCATCGTTGACGAGTGCACGCAGACGATCACGCGCGAGGTGGCGGGCTTGAAGGCGATGGTTGATGAGTTCTCGCGCTTCGCGCGCCTGCCGCGCGCGCGGCTCGAAGCGGGCGATCTTAACGAGGTCGTGCGTCAGGCGGTCGCGCTCTATGAAGATCGCCTCGACGACGTGCGGCTCGACGTGCTACTCGCGCCCACGCTGCCCAATGCCATGCTCGACGCCGAGCAGGTGCGCCGCGTCTTCGTCAACCTCATCGACAACGCGCTCGAAGCGACGGCGCACACCGAGGGCGAACGGCGCATCACGGTCGCGACGGGTCACGATCCGGGGCGCGGTCTCCTCCTCGTCGAGGTCGCAGACACTGGGCACGGCATCGCGCGCGAAGATTTCCCGCGCCTCTTTCAACCCTACTTCTCGACGCGCGGGCGCGGCACTGGTTTAGGTCTCGCCATCGTTCAGCACATCATCAACGATCACGGCGGTCGCATCCGCGCCGAACAGAACCACCCGCGCGGCGCGAAGTTTCTGGTCGAGATTCCGGTCGCAGAAGAACAGAGGTTAGAGGTTAGAGGTCAGAGGTTAGATGAAGAACAACAACTGACTTCTGACCCCTAACCTCTGACCTCTAACCTCTGTTTTCATGTCTGAAACCATCCTCATCGTTGACGACGAGCGCGGCATA
>JAVXVR010000021.1:0-8262 GCA_032230165.1 Acidobacteriota bacterium
GATGCTGCTCGCGCCCGACTCGTCACTGCTCCTGCCCGGCGAGCGCGGCTTCAACTTCCGCACCGTCCGCACAGATCAGCGACGCGGCGCAAACAACCTCCCCACGGAAGTGCCGATCACTTTCATGGGTAGCGACGGGCAGCTCGCGTCGGACGGCATGGGGCAGATCATGGTCAGCCTCGACAGCCCGTTCGACAAGCAGGCGAACGGCAAGCCTCTGATCGACCGGCTCGGCACGTCGAACCTTGCGCCGCTCGTCGTCAATGGTCAGATCAACCCGGCGCTCGCCGCGAGCAACATACGCGTCATCAAGGACACGCACGGCAGGACTTCACAACTCTCCGCGGAAGACTTCAACGCGCTCGTCATGTATCTCAAGTCGCTCTCGTCGCAGACCGTGGGGACACAAACAGGGACGAGCGGGACAGGCTCGTCGAAGTCTAAAGGAAGCGGGACGAGCGGAAGCGGAAAGCGTCTGCCCTGAGCTGTGCGGGGAAATTTTTGCGCGGGTCTCTTTGCGGGTCTCTTTAATGCTTGGCTCGCACGTGGGGCGCGGGGCTTCGGTCCCCGCGCCCTCTTTTCGCGCGCCCTGCTCGCCTTGCGTTTACCTCGCGCGCTCGGCTAAATTTGCCGCACATCCAGAGCGCGAGTCCGTGCCAAACCTCGTTGTCATCGCAAGCCACGCGGACGTGTCCGGTTCTCTGAGTGTCTAATCCCACGCGAAAGGATGCTCGTCATCTCTTATGAAAGCTTATCCGACCAACAAGATTCGTAATCTCGCCATCATCGGTCACGGCGACGCGGGGAAAACCCAGCTCGTCAGCTCGCTCCTCCACGTCGCGGGCGCAACCCCCCGCTGGGGCAAAGTGGACGAAGGCACGACCACGACCGACTACGAAGAAGATGCCATCGCGCGCAAGATCACGCTCAACACCGCGCTCGCCCGCCTCGAATACAAAGAGCACAAGATCAACTTCATAGACACGCCCGGCTACGCCGCCTTCATCGCCCACGCGCGCCCGGCGCTTCGCGTCGCCGACTGCGCGCTCGTCGTCGTTGACGGCGTCCACGGCGTCGAGGTGCAAACGGAGAAGACGTGGACTTTCGCGAACGAGTTTCTAGTGCCGCGCATCATGGTCATCAACAAGCTCGACAAGGAGCGCGCCGACTACGGCATGGCTCTGGATAGCGCGCGCTCGACCTTTAGCCGCGCCATCGTCCCCTTCACGCTCCCCATCGGCAAGGAGAACAATTTCAAAGGCGTCGTGGATATCGTCCACATGAAGGCTTACGAGTTCGACGAGGCGGGCAAGGCAAAGGAGATTCCGATCCCCGAAGCGGGCAGAGAGTTGATCGACAAAGAGCGCACGCGCCTCATTGAAGTCATCGCCGAGTCGGACGACGCGCTGATGGAAAAATACTTCGAGCAGGGCACGCTCCCCGAAGAAGACATCGTGCCGAACATCTCAAAGGCGATTGCGGCGTCGAAACTCTGCCCCGTCTTCGCGGCGTCCTCCGCGACGCTCGTCGGGCTCACCAACATCCTCGACGGCATCATTGACTACGCGCCCGCGCCCGACGCGCACGAGGCGGAGCACGGTCGCACGGCGGCAGAGGCAGACGGCGGCGAGCCGCTCACACGCAAGTACAGCCCGGAAGAGCCTTTCTCGGCTTACGTCTTTCGCACCGTCGCCGATCCCTTTGCGGGTCGCATCACCGTCATGAAAGTCATTAGCGGTCGCGTCAAGCCTGACGCGACGGTGCAGAACACGACACGCGGCGTACAGGAGCGGCTCGGCGCTTTACACTCGATGCAGGGCAAGCAGCTCGACAAGGTTGACGAGGCGGCGGCGGGTGACATCATCGCGTGTGTCAAGCTGCGCGAGACTCAGACCGGCGACACGCTCGCAGACCGCGCCGCGCCGATACACTACGACGCGCTCGAATATCCGGAAGCCGCGATCTCTTTCGCCATCGAGCCCAAATCGCGGCAGGACGAGGATAAGATCAGCGCGGCGATCCACAAGATGCTCGAAGAAGACCCAGGACTCCACTTCACGCGCGACGCGCAAACGAAAGAGTTCATCCTGTCGGGTTCTGGACAGGTCCATGTCGAGACGGTCGTGCAGAAGTTGAAGGATCGCTACCACGTCGAGGTCATGCTGCACCCGCCCAAGGTTCCGTACAAGGAGACGATTACGGGACGCGCCGAGGTGCAGGGTCGGCACAAGAAGCAGACGGGCGGGCGCGGGCAGTTCGGCGACTGCAAAGTCATCTTCGAGCCGCTGCCGCGCGGCGAGGGCTTCAAGTTCGAGGACAAGATTTTCGGCGGCTCAGTCCCACAGAATTTCCGCCCGGCAATCGAGAAAGGCATCATCGAGGCGGCGTCGGGCGGAGCTATCGCGGGCTACCCGCTCGTGGACTTCAAAGCCACGCTCATCGACGGCTCATACCACGCGGTCGATTCCGACGAGCACAGTTTCCGCGCCGCCGGGCGCAAGGCTTTCCGCGCGGCGATAGACAAGGTGAAGCCGACGCTCTTAGAACCCGTGATGAACGTCGAGGTGGTCGCGCCCATCGAGTGCTCGGGCGACATCATGGGCGACTTGAACTCGCGTCGAGGGCGCGTGCTAGGCATGGAGATGCGCGGCAAGAATCAGGTCATCAAGGCGCAAGCTCCGATGGCGGAGATGCTCGACTACCAATCGAAGCTCAACTCCATCACCGCCGCGCGCGGTAGCTACCACATGGAGTTCTCCCACTACGATCCCGTCCCCGGACAGATCGCCCACAAAGTCGTCGAACAGGCGCGCGCCGAAGGTAGGATTAGAGCGGAAGAGGAAGACTAGACATGTCGCGTAAGTTGGCGAAGCGCTGGATCAGCGCGGATGAGTACGAGCGCATGGGCTCGGCGGGCATCTTCCCGCCGGGCGTGCGTCTCGAACTCATCGAAGGAGAAATCTACGAGATGTCGCCCATCGGAAGCCCTCACGCCGCATGTGTCGATGCCCTCACGCATCTTTTCTCCGAGGCGTCGAAGCGACGCTTCATTGTTCGCGTTCAGAATCCGATCCGGCTTAACGACTTCTCCGAGCCGCAGCCCGACTTGACGCTCTTGCGCTGGCGCGAAGACTTCTACCGAGGCGCGCACCCGACGCCCGCCGACGTGTTGCTCGTCGTCGAGGTCGCCGACACGACCGTCGTCACGGATCGCACGATCAAGGCTCCGCTCTATGCACGCGCGGGCGTTGCGGAAGTATGGCTGGTGAACGTCCCAGATGAGCGCGTGGAGATTTACACAGACCCTTCGGGCGAAGCCTATCAGACGGTCGCGCAGTTCGGTCGCGGCGAGAATGTGAAGTCACCGACCGTCAGCGGACTCGCCGTGAGCGTGGACGAATTGTTCGGCTAACTGCCGGGAGCACCGGACGCGCCGCCGTCTCGCATACATTCCCTCCCCGACGATTCATCCGACACACGCGGCGGCAACAAAAACCGGCTGAGCGGCGTTAATATTACTTAGGCTTCGCCGTTAAACTTTAGAGAGCAGCCGCGCGTCCCCGCGCAGGCATGACTGAAGGAGCCAGCCGCAGGAGGTCTCTTGATGCAGCCTCGCACACACGATGAATCGCGCACGCTCGCCAGCCGCGAGGTCGCGGGGCTGTCCCTGTCGGAGAACTACTACCCTCCGCGCCTGCGTATGCCGCGCCACGCGCACGAGCCAGCCAGCTTCAGCCTCGTCCTCGCCGGAGGCTACGCCGAGACTTTCAGCCGCAAGACGCTTGACTGCAAACCCTCCACTCTCATCTTCCGCCCGCCCGCAGAGTCGCACGCCGTCGCCTTCGCCGAACGCGAAGTGCGTATCTTCCGCATAGATGTGCCGCCCGACTTATTGGAACGTATGCGGGAGTGCGCTCCGCGCGCGCAAAGTCCGACGGACTTTGCGGGCAGAGTCCCCGCGCACCTCGCGCTCAAGCTCTACAGAGAGTTTCGCGCGGCGGATCAATTCTCCGCGCTCTCGATTGAAGGGCTCGCGCTGGAGTTGTTGGCGGAGTCGGGGCGCAGCCTCGCGCGGGTCTCTCGCCGTCAGCCGCCGCTCTGGCTCGAACGCGCGCGCGAGATGTTGCACGAAAGTCTGACCGACGCGCCCACGCTCTCCTGTGTCGCGCACGCGGTCGGCGTCCACCCCGTCCACCTCGCGCACGAGTTTCGCAAACAGTACGGCGCGAGCGCGGGCGAGTACGCGCGACGCCTGCGGATCGTAGAGGCGTGCCGACTCGTCGCGCAAACACGCCTGCCGCTCTCAGCCATCGCGACCCGCGTCGGCTTCTACGATCAGAGCCACTTCACCAACGCCTTCAAGCGCAGCACAGGCATGACGCCCGCCGCCTATCGCGCGCTCTTCCGCACGACACAATCCCTTACAAACTAGCTTTCAACTTTCCAAGACGACCCCCGCCACGACGCTTATAATTCCCTTCGTCGCGAGTTTGCACATACAAGGGGGTAACGCCCAACTCGTCTCGCCGCGTGTCGTGTAGCACGATGAGCGTGAGCCATTCGCCTGACGGAGACACATCATGTTAAAAGTCCTGCTGACTTCCCTCTTCATGCTCCTGCTTAGCGCGACGAGTCTCGCGCAGACCCCGCAGACCGAGCCGCCGCGCATTCTCTTCGGTCGCGTCGCCGTCAACCAGACGCACATCGCTTTCTTCTATGCGGGCGACCTCTGGACGGTCGAGCGCGCAGGCGGCGAGGCAAAGCGTATGCCTGCGCCCGCCGGAACGTCGAACAACTTCCCCGCCTACTCGCCCGACGGCTCGCAGCTCGCCTTCTCGCGACTGATGGGCGGCAACTGGGATGTGTTCGTCATGCCCGCGGCTGGCGGCGAGGCTCGACGACTCACCTTCCACCCCGCCAACGACTTCGTCGTCGGCTGGTCGCCCGACGGCACGCGCGTCCTCTTCTACTCGAACCGCACGCCCGACGTGCGCCTTTATACGATCAGCGCCGCGGGTGCCCCGATGCCCACAGAGCTTCCGCTGCCGCACGGTCTCTTCGGCTCCTTCTCGCCCGATGGCGCGCGCATCGCCTACGCGCCGATGGCGAACAATCCCGGCGACTGGCGTTTCTATCGCGGCGGCACGAAGGGTCTCGTCTGGCTCACAAGTTTGCGCGACGGCGCAGTCGAGCGACTTCCCGTCGGCGACTACAACGACTACTTCCCGATGTGGATCGGCAACAAGATTTATTTCGTCTCCGACCGCGACTTCACGTCGAACCTCTACGTTTACGATCTCCCGACGAAGCGGACGCAAGCCATCACGTCGTTCAAGCAATACGGCATTCGCTGGGCGGCGGCGGGCGGCGACGCCGTCGCCCTCGTGCGCGACGGGCGGCTGTACCTGCACGATCTCAAATCTGGCGAGACGCGCGTCGTCGCCGTCTCAGCCGCGCCCGACACTTCGGAGCTAAAACAGCGCACGGCGAACATCGCGCGCAACGTCGAGTCCGTGCTGCTCTCGGCGGACGGCGAGCGCGTCATCATCGGCGCGCGGGGCGAGGCTCTCGTCTTCGATCCCGCGAAGAGCGAGGCGCGCAACCTGACCGGGACACAGGGCGTCGCCGAACGCTACCCCGCGCTCTCGCCCGACGGCAAAAGGATCGCCTACTTCTCCGACGAGTCGGGCGAATATCAACTCCACGTTCGCGCAGCAGACGGCGCGGGCGCGGCGAAGAAGATCGCTGTCGAGGCGAAGCCTTCGTTCTATCGCGAGCTAACGTGGTCGCCCGACTCGCGCCATGTCGCGTTCACCGACAAGCGTCTCGCGCTCTGGGTCGCGGACGTTGATGCGGGTGCGGCGCGGCAAGTTGATCGCTCCGTCTATTCTTATCAGGAGCAGTGGTTCCCCGCGTGGTCTGCGGACGGTCGCTGGCTCACCTACTCGAAGCAACTGCACAACCGCGTCCGCACCGTCTTCATCTACGATGCGCAGGGCGGCGGCGCGGCGCGACAGATCACGGACGGGCGCACGCACACAGAGTCGCCCGTCTTCGACCGCAACGGCAAGTACCTCTATTTCCTCTCCAGCCCGAACGCGGGCACGAGCGAATTCGGCTGGGGCGTCTTGAATAGCGTTTTGTCGCGACCGCTTGTACAGCGCCGCGTCCACGCCATTCTCCTACAAGCCGACGAACCCTCGCCGCTTCTGCCAAGCAACGCGCCGAACCCGGACGCGAAGACGACGGAGGCGAGAGCGACTGCGCGCATCGACTTTGACGGCATCGCGAGCCGCGTCGTTGATCTGCCGATGCAGCCGCGCGACTACGCGCAGCTTGCGCCTGGAAAATCCGGCACGCTCGTCGTGCTCGTCAACGAGTGGAAGTCTGGTCCCTTCTCGAACCCCGCGCAGACGATCTACCGCTACGATCTCGCTAGACCTGCGCAGTTCGACCGGCTCGTCGAGGATGTCGGCGGCTTCGACGTTTCGCTCGACGGCAAACGCCTGCTCTACATCAAGGGGCGCGACACCTTCGTCGTCGCGGCGGACGCCGTGCCGAAGGCGGACGAGGGCAAGCTGAATTTCAGCAAGCTCGAAGTCGCCGTTGACCCGCGCGCCGAGTGGCGACAGATGTATCGAGAGGCGTGGCGCATCATGCGCGACTGGTTCTACGACCCGAACCATCACGGGCAGAACCTCGGCGAGCTGGAACGTCACTACGCCGAATATCTGCCGACCATCACGCGCCGCAGCGATCTCAACGGTCTCTTCAACATGATGCTCGGTCACGTCTCGGTCAGCCACCTCGGCGTCGGTGGCGGCGACGCTCCACCACCGCAGGGAGCGCCCGTGCGCGTCGGACTCCTCGGCGCGGACTACGAGATCGCAGAGGGACGCTACCGTTTCAAGCGCGTCTTCCGCTCGACGCAGTACAACTCGACGCTCGGCACGTTCATTGCCCCGCTCGACCGCCCCGGCACGAGCGTGCGCGAGGGTGAATACTTGATCGCCGTTGACGATCAGAACGTCGAAGCGAGTCGCAGCGTCTATAGCTACTTCGAGAACAAAGTTGATCGCCCCGTTAAGATCAAAGTCTCCGCGAGCGCGGACGGCGCGGGCGCGCGCACCTTGACGGTCTATCCGATGACGAACGAGATTCAACTGCGCGTCGCCAACTGGGCGGAAGAGAATCGCCGCCGCGTCGAGCAAGCTTCGGGCGGCAAGCTCGGCTACATCTACGCGCCCGACTACGGCGCGCGCACGCTCGACTTCATACGCGGGCTCGCGGGCAACGGCGACCGCGCCGGTCTCATCATTGACCAGCGCGAGAACGGCGGCGGCATCACGCCCGACTATTTGATCGAGTGGCTGCGGCGGAAGCCTCTCTACGATTACATGTTCCGCGAGGGCGACGACATCGCCGTGCCCGTCAACCCCGCGCCCCCCGTCAAGGTGCTCATCACGAACGAGCGCAACTTCTCGGCGGCTGAGACCTTCGCCTTCATGTACAAACTCGCGCACGTCGGCGCAATCGTCGGCACGCGCACGGGCGGCGGCGGCATCGGACCCTACGTCTTCACGCCGCCGCTCATCGACGGCGGACAGGTCCAACTCCCCAACCGCGCCGCCTACAACCCCGACGGCACTTCCTGGGGCGTCGAGAACGCGGGTGTTGCGCCCGACTACGAGGTCGAGATCACGCCGCGCGACTTTATGGCGGGGCGCGATCCGCAACTCGAAAAGGCGATCCAAGTCGCGCTCGCCGAACTGCCGAAGAATCCGGTCGTCGCGCCGAAACACCCGAAGTATCCCGTGCATAAGTGAGATAAGAAAGCTGTCTCAGTTGCTCCCCACGGGCGCGCATGGAATCGCCTCCAGCGCGCCCGTGATTTTTGTGGCAGCAACCTTTACATCTTGCGCATGCAGAAGAACGGACGAGAGCATATTGACACTTGAGAGTGTGTCGTAATACTTTCGACCTCACTACTCACAAAGGATCAAAACATGGCGGACATTACTCGCACCTCAGTCAGAGAACTCGCTCACAAGCTAAAAGGTTACGGCACGCCACGCTTCGCCTTCTTTCTTGGCGCGGGCGCTTCGCGACAGTCCGGCATCATCACGGCGGGCGAGATGATCCGCCACTTTAAGGAACAGATCATCGCGCAATGTTGCCCCGACGGCTTGAAGACCGACGAAGAGAAGGCGAAGTGGCTGACCGAACAAGAATGGTATCAGGCAAAGGAAGGCGAATACTGTA
>JAVXVR010000040.1:0-9758 GCA_032230165.1 Acidobacteriota bacterium
CGCTGTTGTTGAAAAGCGGCAAAGGGTGGAAGAGGAAGCGTAGGCTGCGACCCTTGTCAGCATCGCCGAGCGCGACCATTCGCTTGAACGAGAGGGGAAACTGTGCGAGCAAGACTTGCGCCGCCGCACTCAACTCGCCGCCGAAGAGTATGACCACGTCGCCATCAGTATCATTAATCGTCTGCCGTGCGTCCGCGAGTTCCTTCGCCGCGACGCCGAGCTTGCGTGCGACGAGATTGCTTGCGCTCTCGTCTGCGAGCGCGAGCACGACCGCGTCTTCCGTGCCGCGATTGATGTGGACGAACTGCGACGCCTGCTCTTTGAGACGAATCGGAGTGCTGTTGAAGATGATGAGTCGCGCGCCGCTATTGCGGACGGCTTGGCGTATGTATCTCCCCACGAGCGGCTGCAACTCTTCGGGCTCGCCGCCGATGAGGATGATCGTCCGGGCGCTTCGTATGTCGCGGTGCGTGGCGAGCGGCGCGCCCAAGTTTTGGAAGAAGGGAACGAGTGAGAAAGCGTCGGTCGCCGTGTAGTTCTCTGTGCCGACGACTTCGCGAGCGAAACGCAACATCGCGTAGTTCGCTTCGTTCGTCAGACGCGGGCTGCCAACGACGCCAAAGCCTTTGCCGCCGTAAGCTGACTTTGCAGCCTCGAATCCTTCTGTGACGTAGTGGATCGCATCATCCCACGTCGCGGGGATAAGTCTGCCGCCCTTCTTGTAGCGGATCAGAGGCGTCTTGATCCTCTCCTCGTGATTGATGAACGGGTGCGCGAAGCGCCCCTTGATGCAGAGGAACTCGCCGTTGATGCCTTCGACGTAGCGGTCGCGCGCAACTGAGCGCATGACCTCGCCCGCGCGACTCCCAAGCGACATCTGGCAGCCGTCGGAGCAGAACGTGCAGGTCGTCACCGTCTGCGAAAGCTCCCACGGTCGCGCTTGATGTCGGTAGGTCGCATCGAGCAAAGTTCCGGTCGGGCAGACCTCGATGCAGTTGCCGCACTGCGAGCAGTTGAGCCAGCCGTCATACGTGCCAATCACGGTGTTGACGCCGCGCCCGCCCGCCTCAATCGCGTCCTCGCCCATCCACTCGTCGCAGACGCGCGTGCAGCGTTTGCACAGGATGCAGCGCTGCGGATCGTTGGCGACGATGGGTGAGAGAAACTTTTCGGGGTAAGCATTCTTCTTCTCGCGGAAGCGTTCTTCCAAGCCCCCCCAGTCGAAGACCATCTCCTGCAACTCGCACTCGCCGCCGCGATCGCAGACGGGACAATCGAGCGGGTGATTCGCAAGCAGGAACTCGACCATCCCGCGCCGCGCCTTCTCGATCTCCTCGCTCTCGGTCGTGGCGATCATGCCGTCCGTGCAAGTGATCGTGCAAGACGTTTGCAACTTCGGCATCTTCTCGATGCGCACCAAGCACATGCGACAAGAGGCTTGCAGCGCGAGGTCTGCGTAGTAGCAGAAACTGGGGACGGCGTGCCCCTTCTCGCGGCACACGTCTATGAGCCGCGCGCCCTTCGCGACCTGATACTCCTGACCGTTGACCGTGACTTTGATTAACTCTTGCGACATAAAAACGTTTCTTCTCAATAACGCTCTGACCGATTCCGCGAATCAATCGCGAGCCTCAGCGTGACGTCGCACGCAAACCCTCACACGGTGGGCAATGCTTCCCGCGCTGTGCCCTCGCGCGTCGCCACGGGCGATGATGTTGTGCCGACGACCGCGCGTTCCGCGATGCCGACGAGGTGTTTGCGAAAATCTTCGGGGAACTTCTTGATCGCCGACTGGATGGGCCACGCCGCCGCGTCGCCGAGCGGGCAGAAACTTTTGCCCTCGATGTTGTCGCACAGATCGAGCAGCAGTTGCGCGTCTTCCGGTTGCCCCTCGCCGCGTGCGATGCGCTTGAAGACTTTGACGAGCCAGTCCGTACCTTCGCGACAAGGCGTGCACCAGCCGCAGGATTCGTGCTTGTAGAACTCCGTCAGGTTCTTCGTTGATTCAAAGATGTCAACCGTCTCGTCCATCACGATGAAGCCGCCCGATCCGACCATCGAGCCGCCCGCGACGAGCCCTTCGTAGTCCATCTTCACGCTTTTGCCGACGATGTCGCGCGCAGGCATGATGTAAACGGATGAGCCGCCGGGGATGACCGCCTTGAGTTGTCGCCCATTGGCGATACCCTGACAGTCCTCCATGATGAACCGCTCCATGTCGCTGTAGCCCATCGGCAGCTCATAGACGCCGGGGCGTTTGACGTGACCGGAGACCGACCAGACTTTCGTGCCGCCGCTCTTCTCCGTCCCCAACTTCTGCCAAGCCTCGCCGCCCATCTTGATGATGTCGGGCACGGCTGTGAGCGTCTCAACGTTGTTGACGACCGTCGGGCATGCGTAGAGACCGGAGACGGCGGGGAAGGGCGGCTTCATGCGCGGGTGACCGCGCAAGCCTTCGAGCGAACTGAGGAGCGCGGTCTCCTCGCCGCAGATGTACGCGCCCGCGCCGGTGTGCGTGTAAATGTCGCACGAAAAATTCGAGCCGAGAATTTTCTCGCCGAGTAGTCCGGCAGAGCGCGCTTCCGCGAGCGCGGCGTCCATGATGTTGATGAGGTAGCGATACTCGCCGCGCGTGTAGATGTAATTGACGCGCGCGCCCAGCGCGTATGCCGCGATCAGCATCCCTTCGATGAGCGCGTGCGGATCGCGCTCCATCAAGTAGCGATCTTTGAACGTGCCCGGCTCCGACTCGTCGGCGTTACAGACGACGTACTTGGGTTTCGGCGAATCCTTGGGCACGAAGCTCCACTTCATCCCCGTCGGGAAGCCCGCGCCGCCGCGACCGCGAAGCACCGACTTCTTCACCTCGCCTATCACGTCATCGGGCGACATCCCGTCGAGGACTCGCTTGATCGCCTCGTAGCCGCCGTTGCGTCGATACACGTCGAGCGTGTGCGACCCTTCGAGGTGGACGCGGCGGAGTTGGAGCGGCTCGCAGCCGATGGCACCGATAAACATTGGTTCGTTAATCGTTAATCGTCAATCGTGAACCGTAAATGGAAAAAACTTCAACGCCGTCGTATTTACGAGACTTTGACTGTGAACTCGTACTCGTCGCGCGAACACTGATCCAGAAGCGAGTCAACTTTTGCGGGCGTCAAATTCTCGTGATAGTCGAAGCCCAGTTGTAGCATCGGAGCCGTGCCACATGAGCCGAGGCATTCGACCTCGGAGAGAGAGAACTTGCCGTCCTCAGTCGTCTCGCCAGCCTTGATGCCAAGCCGTTTCGCGCAGTGTTCGGTGATCGTGTCCGCACCCATGATCTTGCACGAGAGCGTGCGGCAGACCTGCACATGATATTTGCCGACCGGCTTCGTCGCGATCATCGAGTAGAAGGTGGCGACCTCCCAGATGTCAGTGATGCGAAGCCGCAAACGATCTGCTAGATACGCCACGCCCGCCGGGTCGAGCCAGCCGCGCTCGCGCTGCACGATGAACATGAGCGGCAGGATCGCCGAGCGACTCCGCTCCTTCGGATACTTCGCCAGGTGGCGCTCGATCTCCGCCTCGACCTCCGGCGAAAACTTTGCCATCTCGCGCGGTACGGGCACTTCCTGCGGCAGCGGGTTGTTGGGCGTGAACTGTGAACTCATAAAGAAGCATTCAGCATTCAGCATTCAGCACTCAGCCAATGCAGCCTCTTGGTTTGGCTGACTGCTGATTGCTGACGGCTGACTGCTATCTGTCAATTTCTCCGAGCACGATATCGAGCGAGCCGATGATGGCGACCACGTCGGCGATCATCTCGCCCTCCGCCATGTGCGGCAGCGCGGAGAGGTTGACGAACGAAGGTCCACGAAAGTGGACGCGCGCGGGCTTGGCTCCGCCGTCTGAGCGGATGTAGCAGCCAAGCTCGCCCTTCGATCCTTCGATCGGGTGATAGACCTCGCCCGCCGGCACGTTGAAGCCTTCGGCGACGATCAGGAAGTGGTGTATGAGCGCGTCCATGTGCGTCTTCATCGCCTCGCGGTCGGGCAGCACTACTTTCGGCGCGTCCGCCTTGACCGATCCCGGCTTCAGACGTTCGAGCGCCTGCCGCACGATCTTGTGCGACTCCTTCATCTCGCGCATACGCACCATGTAGCGCGCCCACACGTCGCAGTCCGGCTCGACCGGCACGTCGAAGTCGTACTTCTCGTAGCCCGTGTAGGGGTTCGTCCGCCGCACGTCCATCTCGACGCCGCTGCCGCGCAAACTGGGTCCCGTCAAGCCCCAGTCAATCGCGTCCTCCGACGAGATGATGCCGATGCCCTGCGTGCGCTTCTGGAAAATGCGATTGCCCGTCAAGAGCGTGTGAAACTCATCGACCGCATGGATGAATCCGTCCTGAAACTGCCGGCAGCGACGCTCGAAGCCTGCCGGCAAGTCCATCATCAGACCGCCGATGCGAAAGTATGACGGCGTCATGCGCCCGCCCGACGCGGCTTCGATCAAGTTGAGAATCTTTTCGCGCTCGCGAAAGCAGTAGAAGAAGACCGACATCGCGCCGATGTCGAGCGCGTGCGTCCCCAACCAGACCAGATGCGAGGCGATGCGCTGCAACTCGCAGAAGAGGACGCGTATGACCTGCGCGCGTTCGGGAATCTCAATCGCCAACAGTTTCTCGACCGCCATCACGTAAGCGAGATTGTTGCCGAGCGGGTTCAGGTAATCCATCCGGTCGGTGATGACGATGCCCTGCTGATACTTCTTGTACTCGAAGAGCTTCTCCATCCCCGTGTGGAGGTAGCCGATATCGGGTGTGGACTTGACGATCAACTCGCCATCCAAGACGAGTTCGATGCGCAGGACGCCGTGCGTCGAAGGGTGCTGCGGTCCCATCGAGATCGTCATCTGCGTGTCGAGCGGACGGTCGATCACGTCGAACTGCGGCGGGATGGTGGTAGCCATAAGTTCCAAGTTCCGAGTTTCAAGTTCCAAGTTCAAGGCGCAAAGCTCGTAAACTTTGAACCTTAAACTTGCAACTTTGAACTCAGGTCAGGCTGTACGGCTCGTAGCCGCGCAGCGGAAAATCTTTGCGCAGCGCATGCCCCTGCCAGTCGTCGGGCAGAAGGATGCGCCGCAAGTCCGGGTGTCCCTCGAAGACGACCCCGAAGAGATCGAAGGTCTCGCGCTCGTGCCAGTTCGCCGTGCGCCAGATGCCGGTGACGGTCTGAACACGCGGGTCGTCTTCGGCGAGCAGAACTTTGAGACGCAGGCGGTGATGCTTCTTCGTCGAAAAGAGCTGATAATTGACCTCGAAGCGCGGGTCTTCTTCCGGTCCGCGATCCACGCCGCAGAGATCGGAGAGCATGTCGAACTCAAGTCCCACAGTCGTCTTGAAGAACCGGCAAGCCTCGACGATTGACTCGCGCGGGACGATGATGGTCGTCTCGCCGAAGGCGTTGATCACCTCGCCGACCCATTCGGGATGCGCCTGTCTGAACGACGCGACGAGCGGCGACTCTTCGCCCTGTGTCCTCGCCGCCGCGGCTTGATCCGCCAACTGCTTTTCGCGCTCGATGTCTTGGCTCATGTTAAGCACTCAGCACTCAGCGCTCAGCACTCAGCAAGGGCAGCCTCTCTTGTTTGGCTGATTGCTGAATGCTTATGATGACCTCCGACGCTCGTGCCGCGAAGGGATCGTGTAGGGGCGCGAGACGGGAAGTTGCGAGGGCTCGTCCGCCGCCGCTTCATTCGTCGCCGAGACGCCCGACGCGGGGAGCGTGCCCGGCGGGACGGCTTCGCGCGCCTCTTCCACGTTAACGTCTTTGCGGTCGCGCATGGACTCGCCCATCACCTTGTCTTGCAGCATCATCACGGCGTGGATGAGCATTTCGGGGCGCGGCGGGCAGCCCGGTATGTACACGTCCACAGGCACGATCTTGTCAACGCCCTGCACGATGGCGTAGTTGTCGAAGACGCCGCCCGAAGTGGCGCACGCGCCCATTGAGATGACCCACTTCGGCTCAGGCATCTGATCGTAGATGCGTCGAAGGACGGGAGCCATCTTGCGCGAGACGCGACCCGACACGATCATCACGTCTGCCTGTCGGGGACTCGCGCGGAAGACCTCCGAGCCGAAGCGGGCGAGATCGTTGCGCGATGAAGTGGCGTTCATCATCTCGATGGCGCAGCAGGCGAGCCCGAACGTCGCGGGCCACAAAGAAGACTTGCGCGCCCAGTTGACGAGCGAGTCGAGCCGTGTCGTGAGCATCTCCGGCAGCGCTTCGGCGATGGTGTTTTCAAGACCCATACGGAAAATCTCCTCACGCGCTCAGGCGGCGCGGTTCAAGCGCTCGCGATTCACGTCCGCCGCGCGCCCTTCCTTGATCGCCAGGGCGCGCGCCTCGCCTAACGCCTCGCTCCGTGCACGCTCGCCCCAATCAAATAGCCCTTTCTTCCAAACGTAGATGTAACCGACGAGCAGGAGCGCGACGAAAAGCATCATCTCGCCGAAAACGATCTGGCGCATGGGCGCGCCCTGCGACGCCAGTTGCTTGAAGACGACCGCCCAAGGCATCAGGAAGATCAGCTCGATGTCGAAAAGGATGAAGATCATCGCGATCAGGTAGAACTTGACCGAGAAACGCTCGCGCGCAGAGCCGACCGGGTCTTTGCCGCACTCGTAGGGCATCAGCTTCGTGCGCGTCGCCTTGTGCTGCCCGACGAGCTGCGAGAGCACGATCTGCGAGACGGCGAAGCCGCCCGCGACGATCAGCATGAGCAGGATCGGCAAGTAGTCTCTGAGTAGAAAGTCGCGCACGCCGCCCTCCCGTTTGGACGCGCCAGCTACGGCGCGTCGGACGCCAAATGGAGATTGAGAATATTGGTACAAACGGATGGTAAGTCAGAGTCAAAGGCGTGTCAAGCAACGTTTCGTCCGTCGCAAAGTTATACTTTTTAAGGAGATTGACCCTGTCGGAATGCCTGTGGTAGTTTCGCTTCAGGCGCTGCCGTGGGCTCGCGCCGCCGTCCATTCCACACCAGTTTTGAGCTACCCTTGAAGTCGTCGTGATCACAGGTTTCAATACAGACATCGAGCACAACGGGACGGTTTATCACGTCCAGACCGAAGACAAGGGACTTGAGACTCCGATCATCCTCTCGCTCGTCTATGTCGGCGGCGCCATACTTGCGAGCAAGCGCGCGCCCTACGCCGACCTCGTTGACGCCGGGTTCGACGCCGCGCTGCTCGACGAGCGCCTGCGGCGACAACACAGATTGATCTGCGCCGCCATCTCAGCCGGACGCATAGAAGACCTCAAGCGTCTGAGCCTGCGCGAGACGAGCGAGCTGGCGGCGAGCCGCGCCGACGCGCCGGTCGCTGTTGATGAGTCGCGACAAGTTGATGAGTCGCGACAAATTGAGCAGGCAGCCAAGCCCGAGGCGACGCGCGTCGAGAAACCCCGCGTCGAGAAGCCGCGTGTTGAGAAGCCGCGCGTCGAGAAACCGCTCGCGACACCTGAGGTTGCCGAGCCCGTCGCCAAAAAGGCAGAGCCCGCCGCCAAAAAGGAGGTGACGCTGCGTGAGGCGTCGCCCGTCGTTTCAGCGAAGCCGACGAAGGCGACGAAGGATGGCAACAAAGGCGCACCGACGGAAGTCATCCCCGCGGAGATCGAAGATGAGCTACACCTGAGTTTGTTGGAAGAGAAAGATTTCCGCGCGGGTGAGATCATCACGCTGCGCGTGATGGTGACGCGCGGGGCGTTCGGGGTACGGGAAATAGTGCGCGATGCGGGCGTGACCGTCAAAGTTCTGGGCACGGAGTTTCGCCCGCTCATCCTCTCGTCGAAGACCGACGCGGACGGCGTAGCGGTCATCCACGTCTGGCTACCGCGATTTTCAAGCGGGCGCGCGGCGATTCTCATCCGCGCCGCAGCTGACGGCTGCTCGGCGGAACTGCGCCGCGTCATCCACCACACCTGAGAAGCGGCGCGTGAAGATCGTAGTGAACGGCGAGGAGCGTGAAGTCGCTGCGGGCGCGACGTTGGGCGAGCTGATCGATTGGCTGTCTCTCGCGCCGGAGCGCATCGCCGTCGAGGTGAATCGCGAAGTGGTGCGCCGCGCACGCTGGCGCGAGACCGTTTTAGCCGAAGGCGACCGCGTCGAAGTCGTCCACTTCGTCGGGGGGGGCAGCGGTAGCCGCATGGGACGCGAGTCGCACCGATTCAGAACCATCTGACCTTGCGATACGTATAATGATATCGAGCATCAGACGCGCCTCGGCACGGCTCGCCCCGACAGCGAGCGCTGCCTTCAGATAGCGGGTCGTCGGCTTCAAAAGTGAGCGCCGTCTTTTTCATCACCCTCTTCCTTCTCGCTGCCATCGCATACACGATCTATCGCCAGCAGCAACGCCAAGCCTCCGTCTATGATTACGAGTTGCGCGCCGCGCACCCGCGCTCACTCTTCAGCGCAGGCGACGCGGACGAGGAGGCGGCAGCGACCGGCATCTTGGCTGCGCCCGCAGCCGAGCGGCGCGCGACGCTACTTCGACGCGCGGCTGAAGGCGACTGCACCGCGCTCGCCGACGCGCCGCTCGCGGACGATGCGAAGTTGTACCGCGCGACGCTCGACGAACTGGTGAAGTGGTCAAAGTCCTCGCCGGACAAACTGCAAGCGCTCGCGGAAGTCGTCGCGACGGGTGAGAATCTGCGCGGGAGCGTGGAGCTGTCACAGACTTTCAGTCGCTTGTGGGAACAGTCGCCCGATACGATCTCGACGGCGCGAATGCTGCATCTGGCGGCTCTCAGCGACGATGCCGCAGAGTTCGCGAGGGTCGTCGAGCTTGCGGTTCGATACCGTCGTGAGGATCGGCTAAGCGCGATAAGCGCGGAAGATTTGCGCGCGCTCGTCGAGAGTGAGTTCTGGGTGCTGAGTCAGGCGGCACGGGCTTCGGGTGCGGCGTTCGTACTGAAGCAACAGCTAGCCGCTCTGCGCCAGGAGCCTTAAGACGCCGTGATGAAAAGAGTCTTAAACGGCTTTGACGAAGCCAGACGCGAAGTGAGTCTCCGGGTCAGACTTACCTGTCGCTTGATCGAGAGTTGACCCGCTAGGAAGTCTGCCTGCGCGGCTCGCGCGCGCGAAGGGACAACATGGACATCAACAGTCTGCTGAACAACCTGCCGCTGCTTATCGTCGCTGCCATAGCGATCATTATCCTCCTGGTCTTACTGAGCAAGCTGCTCGTCAACGTCGGCGCGCGCGAGATCGCGATCAAGGAGCGTCGCTATCTGGGCGCGAAGATGCCGCCCGGTCGCGTCGTCGCCACCGAAGGCGAGGTCGGCATTCAAGCCGACGTGCTCAAGCCCGGCTTGCACTTCATCAAGTACCCGTTCGAGCGCGTCGTGCGCAAAGTCCCGCTCATCGAGATCGGCTCGGACGAACTCGGCGTGATCGAGGCAATTGACGGCGAGCCGATGGCGACGGGCAACATCTTCGCGCCCGACCGCGCCGAGAACGCGCACAACAATTTCCAAGACCCGATTGCGTTCATCAAGCGCGGCGGCGTCAAAGGCATACAGCTTCGCACGCTCCCGCCGGGGCTATGGCCCATCCACCCTTATCTGTTCCGCATCTCAGTCGGAAAGACTACGGTCATCCCGCCGGGCAAGGTCGGAGTCGTGACTGCCGCCGACGGCGCGCAACTCGATCCCGGTCGCCTGCATGGCAAAGCCATCGAGGGTCATCACAACTTTCAGGACGCCGAGCAGTTC
>JAVXVR010000111.1:0-4245 GCA_032230165.1 Acidobacteriota bacterium
AGATGGTCTTGCCGCGGATGACGTAGCAGAGGTACGACTCCCAGAAGCGGCGTATGAAGCGCAAAGACGGGTAGCGGGTGCAACTGTTAACGAGTATCTCTAGCCCAAGCGCGCGCCAGAGTTTTAAGAGCGTGACGCGGATGATGCGCGGCTTCAGGCGGACTTCGCTGTAGAAGTCGAAGTCGGGTCGGTCGCCCGAAAAGTAGGCGAATGATTCGGTGGTCAGGTGGTGCTTGTGCGTCGGGTCTGTGTAGGAAGCGATGTCGGAGTAGTGCGGCGTGTCGAGCCGTATGACGCCGCCGGGTTTCGTGATGCGGTGCAACTCCGCGACGACGGCGAGCACATCTGTCAAGTGCTCGATGACCTGATTGCCGACGATGAGATCGAACTCGTTATCGTCGAATGGGTAGGGCACGTGGTCGAGATCATGGATCACGTCCGCCTCGGTGCGCGGGTTGCTGTCGAGCCCCACCGCGCCGGGCGTCTTGTGCTTGCCGCAGCCGATGTCGAGAATTTTCATTGGCGCGAGATTCTAGCAACCAAGCGCGCGCCGGACAAAACCGGGACGCGCCACAAAATTTTGGAACCCGCGGCGTCGGGCGGCGTGAAACGGGGCGGAAAAAATTTTCTTCAGGGAGGTCTTCCTTTCCATGTCCAGAAAACAGTTGCTGATTTCCCTGTGCCTGCTCGCCTGTGTGGCGTGTGCGTCGGTCGCCTACGCGCAGACCGCCGCGACCAGACCGGCGCGACAGGACGACGGCGCGCGCGCCTTTTCGATGATCCTCGGCGGCGACAACTTTCTCGGCGTCTATACCGAACAGGTCACGCGCGAGAACATGAGCCGCTACAGTCTGTCGGGCGAGCCGCGCGGGGTCGCCGTCACAGAGGTCGCCGAGAACAGTCCGGCGGCGAAGGCGGGCTTACAGAAGGACGACGTGATCCTGCGCTTCGACGGCGAGGCGGTCGGGAGCACGCAGAAACTCTCTCGGCTCATCAACGAGTCCGCGCCGGAGCACACCGCGCGGCTCACGGTCTCGCGCGGAGGGAGCGAGCGCGAGATCACGGTCACGCTCGGCAAGCGCGAATTGGCGACGACGCGCGAAGGGATGATGTTCAATAACGGCGAGCTGTTCCGCTTAAACCAGGGCGAGTGGCAGAAGCAGTCGGCGGAAGAAGCGCGCAAGCAGGCGGAGGAGTGGCAGAAACACTCGGAAGAGTGGAAGAAGCAGACCGAACAGTTGCGCCAGCAGTTGGAGAAGATGCCGCGCCCCGAAAACTTCAGCTTCGTCCTCGGCGCAGGTCGGCGCATCGGCGTGACGACGACCGCGCTCACCGATCAACTCGCGGACTACTTCGGCGTGAGCCACGATGGCGGCGTGCTCATCACCTCCGTTACAGAAAACAGCCCGGCAGCGAAGGCAGGACTTAAGGCGGGCGATGTTATTACGGAAGCCGACGGCGCGAAGATCGCGAACGCCGTCGAGCTAACACACGCCATCGGTCGCAAGGAAGAGGGCGACGTGACGCTCACGGTCGTGCGCGAGCGCAACCGTCGCACGTTCAAGGTGACGCCGGAGAAAGCGCAGGGCGGCTCGACGTGGACGATCCCGGAAGGACTCTTCGCTGCGCCGGCAATCGCCACGACCATACCTCGCTACAGCGTCGTGCGCCCGGCGATCATCGGCGCGCCGCAACTGCGTGCGCTGCCAGCCAGTCCTGCGCAGCCGCGCGTGCTTTTGCCGACGACGCCTCTGCGCGCGCGACCCGCCGTGCGCGCCCTCGTGCCAGCGCGCGGGCAACTTATGGAACTCTAAGAGGCGTCTGACTGAAGTTAGAGAGAGCAGATCAATCTCGACCGGCTGGTCAGATCGTGGTGGGTCTCCTCCGGGCGAAGAAGCGCGCCCCGCGCGGAAGGCTTTAGAGCCGAAACGCGCGGGGCGTCGCTTTTTGTAATCCGAGGAAAAACAAGTCAGTACCGCCTGCGGTAGCGGGCGGGTCCGCCGTGCAGCTAAGACCCGCCCGCTACCGCAGGCGGTACTGACATCACGTCCTCTCGCGCGGCTCTACGGTTGCAGCTTCTTCTTCGCCGCGACCGCGTCGCTGTACGCGCCGCCCGTCACCTCGCCGATCTGGATCGCGGCGTCGAACTCTTTGGCGGCTTCGTCGTTGCGTTCGAGGAAGGCAAGGATGCGCCCGCGCGCGACGTGTGCGCGTGAGATGAGCGCAAGGTCGTTGGCGCGATCAGCCGACTGGATGGCGTTGCCGTAGTTGAGGAGCGCGTTGTTGAGACGCACGTCGCGCGTCTCCTCGTTGGCGGCGTCCGCTGCGCCCGCGCTCCACGTCTGACCGAGCATGAAGAAGACGCGCGGCTCGCCCTTGTAATCTTCGAGCAGCCCGCGAAGACGCGCCTCAGCCTCCGTGTAGTTCCTCGCCTGTAGCATCCGCGAAACTTCGTCAAGGTTTTTGATCAACTCCACGCGCCGCGCCGCCTCTTGCGCATCGGCGGGCGCGCGGTTCGCCGCTTCCTTCAACTCCTTCTCACGCGCCGCCGCCACACGCGCGCGCGGAGCGGCGTACTCTTCGGGTCGGCGCAGCTCGCGCGCCGGATCAACGCGCGACATCACATCTGAGATGGCGTCGGCGAAGTCAAACCCGGCTGACTCCTGATCGCGCAACTGTTCGGCGAAGTAGAAGGCGAGCACCGCGCCGTGCTCGTAGGCGTCGGCGAGCCCAGCCATCGTCTCGTCCTCAATCGCGGCGCGCTCTTCCTGCACTTCTTTGGTGAGCGCGGCGCGCTCAGAGTCTTTGGCGGTTTGCAGGCGTGCCGACGCGCGCGACGAGAGATCACTGATGCGTGCCTGCGCCGCGATGCGCGCGTCCGCCGCGACGACGAGCGAGCGCGCGACCGTCGGGAAGACGGTGGTCGTCGCCGCGCCCGGCGAGAGCTTGGCGCGCGCGTCGAGGATCGACTGCACGTCGGCGCGCTTCAAAGCGATGTCGCGGCTGAAGCGTATGACGAGCGGATCAATGACGTACTGCAAATAGGCGCGGCGCACTTCCGTCGAGGAGAGGTCTGTGCCCGGCGGCACGACGACGTAGTAGTCGTCGCCGATGACGCGAAAGTTGACCGCGCCGGGCGCGGCAAGGAGGTCTGCGACGACGAGGAAACGGCGGTCGTGCTCGCGCGAGGTGTAGGCGACGGGCGCGTCCTTTTTCTTCTTGTCGTTGGCTACGGGCGCGCGCACCGCGACGCGCTCGGTGGTCGTCGTGACGGGGCGCGTGTGCAAATAGTTGAGCGTGGTCTTGACCATCTCGGCGGTCTGCCGACGCATACGGTCGCCCTCGGCGCGATACTCTGAAAGGTACGTGGGCAAACGCTCCTCTATGCCGGAGACGCGATAGAAGTCGCGCAGGAGCGGCACGAAGTCGAGCACGTCGGCGACGCCCTCGAAGAGATCGTCGCCGACGAGCGGAGCTTCGAAGGTGGGCGGCGCGCCGAGCGCGAAGGCGAGCGAGACGTAACGCGCCGCCTGATCGGCGGGCGTCGCCGAAGGCTGCCGCAGCTTGTGCAACTCGTAGAAGCGTTGGAGTCGCGTGCGCAGATCGGGATCGAGTCTCGACTGATCCGCACGCACGCGCGTGCGGAAAGGGGAAGCGGGTTTTCCGGGCGCGGAATCGAACCCGGCAGCGTCGAGCGCCGCCATCATCACGACGAGGCGCGGCTCCAGAGAGAACTGCACGCCGTACTCGGAGAGATCGAACGCGCCGGAGTAGGGACGCTGCGCGGGGCGCGGCTGCGTCGCGGGCGTCGCCGGGGCTTGAGTTGGGCGCGGTTGCGGTTGGGTGCCTATCGATCTGTTATCAACCTGTGCTGGCGCGACTGTCGGCACAAGGGCGAGCGTCAGCGCGATTAAGAGAACCTTTTTCATAAAGACTGTTTCGGGTTTGAGCCAAAGTCCGCGCGGGGAATTGTCGCGAAGCGCGGGCGCGGATCAAAGTTAAAGATGCCTATCGGCGCGCGCCGGATGCCACGAAGCGGAAGAACGAAGAATGAAAGAATCTGTGATCTGAAATTTCAGATTTGAGATGTGAAATCATAAACTTCATCCCTCATCTTTCTTCCTACTTGCTCGCGCGCGCAGCAGTTTCAAGGTTACAGGATAGGCGGCGAGCGAACAAACGACGGAGAGTGTGAGCCCGCCGACCGAGAACGGCACGACGATGTCCCAGAGGTGTTGCGAGAGC
>JAVXVR010000185.1:0-3216 GCA_032230165.1 Acidobacteriota bacterium
CAGGAAGTAGTTGAGCAGACCCTGACCCGTCGCCGCGACGACGCTCGCGTGCCTGTCTCTCGCAGAGATCATCCTGCGTATCGCGCAGCCGGATCAGTATTCCGTTTACACCCTCGACGAACGTTACCTGCACAAGCTCATCCCGCACGCGAGCAAGGTCTTCGTGCGCGATGCGCGCGACGGCGGCGGGCGCGTTAGTGTGCGCGTCAACAGCATGGGATTCAGGGGCGAGGAGTTCGCGCGCGAGAAGACGACGAGGCGCGTCGTCGTCTATGGCGACTCTTTCATCGAGGCGGAGTTCTCGCCGCTCGAAGCCAGTTTTCCCGTTGTGCTCGAAAAGTTTTTGCGCGACTCGACGCGCGAGCCAGTCGAGGTCATCAACGCGGGCGTCGTCGCCTACGGCACGGATCAGGTCAGCCTGAGGATCGAAGACGAGGTCAATAGTCTCAAGCCCGATCTGGTCGTCGTCGCCATCTACGCCGGGAACGACTTCGGCGACCTGCTCCGCGACAAGCTCTTCCGCCTCGACGCCGACGGCAAACTCGCCAGCAACCCGCACACGATCAGCCCTGCGCTGCGTGAGTTCTTCGCCGCGCGCACGCGCCTGCGCCTCGTCTCCGCCGCCGGGGGTGTGCTGAGCCGCGCCAAAGCCATCCTCTCGCGCCGTCAGCGCGGGGGCGCGGAGTCGCAGCCGAAGCGTGAGAGTTACATCGAGCACGTCCTCGCGCTTCGCCGCGCCGAGTATCAGGAGTTCGTCTTGCAAGGCAACAACGAGGTGAACAATCTTTTCCGAGACAGCTACGACGCGGATATCAGCACCAACGCCGACCCCGACGCTGCCCTCTACAAAAAGCGGCTCATGGAGCAGGTCGTCCTGCGGATCAAGCAGACTCTGGATGCGCGCGGCGTCCCACTCATCCTGCTCGTCATCCCCTGCTCGATTGACTCGTGCCCGAGCGGCGAACTAACTGTGGATAGAAATATTTTTAAGCAGTATGATCCCGCCGCGCTGACGAACGCGGTCGAGGAGATCGCCACGAGACACGACATTACATACCTGAACCTCTACGAGCCTTTTCGCGCGAATGATCCATGCAGCCTACACTTCAAGTATCCTAACGGGCACTGGAACGAGCGCGGGCAGCAGCTTGCCGCAGACCTGTTGGCGCGTCTCGTCGTCTCAAACAAACTTCTCGAAGGGAGCACAATGCCATGACTTCCAATCAGCTTCCCGAACTGCCGCTCGCCGAGTGGGAAGACACACGCGCGACGCTGCACATGTGGTCGCAGGTCGTCGGCAAGATTCGCCTCGCGCAGACGCCGCTCGTCAACCACTGGTGGAACGTCCCGCTCTACCTCTCGGCGCGCGGCTTAACCACTTCCGCGATGCCTTACGCGGATCGCACCTTCGAGATCGAGTTCGACTTCATCAGTCACCAGCTCGTCATCAGCACAAGCGACGGCGAGACCGCAAAGCTCGCGCTCAAGCCGCGCACGGTCGCGGACTTCTACCGCGAGACGATGCAGTTGCTTCGTGATCTCGGCATCGAAGTTAAAATCTGGACGACGCCTGTTGAAGTGCCTGATCCGATTCCCTTCGAGCAGGACACGACGCACGCGTCCTACGATCCCGAATACGCGCAACGCTTCTGGCGCGCGCTCGCGTGGTCGGCGGAAGTGTTCGCGGAGTTTCGCGCTGGGTTCGTCGGCAAGTGCAGCCCCGTGCATTTCTTCTGGGGCAGTTTCGACCTGGCTGTAACGCGCTTTTCGGGTCGCCGCGCGCCCGCGCGCGAAGGCGCAGACATAATCACGCGCGAGGCTTACTCGCACGAAGTCATCAGCCACGGCTTCTGGGCTGGCAGCGGCAACGTCCCCTTCGCCGCCTTCTATGCTTACGCCGCGCCGGAGCCTGCGGGCTTCCAGCAGGCGGCGATACGCCCTGCCTCCGCCTACTACAACAAAGAGACTGGCGGATACGTCCTCCCTTACGAAGACGTGCGACGCGCCCCTTCGCCCGAACGCACGCTGCTCGACTTCGCACAGACGACCTACGACGCGGGCGCGACGCTCGGCGGGTGGGATCGCGCCTCGCTTGAGCGCACGACTTGATTGACAGTCATGGTCGCGCCACTTTGATAATTAACAATGAATATACAGCGTCTCGTCGCGTCGGACGCTCGCGCCCGCGCTCACGCCCGTCGCAAAAACTTCGCGGCGATCCAGCCGACGAGAATGAGGATCGAGAGGATGAGCCAGTTGTCGCTTCTGCCGTAGGTCGCCGACGGGAAGTGGTTGCTGATCATCGTGAAGATGAGCGGCACGACCATGAACGTGTTGTGCTTTGAACGCTGCTTGGCGCGCAAGCCCAGACGCTCGTCAAACTTCTCGCCCCGCTTCGTCGCCGCGATCATCTTGCGCTGCGCCGGAAGAATCCGCATCCAGACGTTCGCCGCCATGATCGTCCCGAACATCGCGCCCGTCTGTATGTACATCGCGCGCCCGCTCAATTTCTGCGAGAGTAAAAACGTGGAGACGACGACGAGCGTGTAGGAGACGACGGCGAAGACGAGATCGTTTTTGCCGAGCGGCGTGTGCGCGAGCAGATCATACACCACCCATCCGACGATGAGCGCGGCAACAGAGATCGCTATCCCCATGCGGTTGCTCGTGACATCGGGATCGGTGAGCGCGCCGCCGAGATAATAGACGAGGACGAGCAGAAGGATTCCGCTCAGCCACGTCAGCGCCGCCTCCCAGCGGAACCAGTGAAGCGGCTGCGTCCCCGGCAGCTTTCTTTTTTCGACGACGTAGAAGCCGCCGCTATGCACCATCCAGACCTGCGCCGCCTCATCGTCGCCCACGGGCACGGCGCGCTCGGCTTCCGTCAGTCGCGCGTCGAGCCAGGTGAAATAGTAGGTCGTGCCGATCCACAAGATGCCTGCGAAGACGTGGAACCAGCGCAACAGGAGGTTGAGCCATTCGCTCAAGAGAGGGTTTCTCACAGGGGTTAGCTCCCGCGATAAGTTGAATAGCCGAAGGGGCTGACGAGCAGCGGCACATGGTAGTGTTCGTCGCCGCGCGCGCGAAAGACTATCGCGACCTGCGGGTAGAAAGTCTCGACGCTCTGCGACGCGAAGTAAGAGCCGATCTCGAAGGTCAGACGGTATGTCCCGATGCCGAGTGAGGCGTCGGCGTCCATCAAATCCATCAGCCGCC
>JAVXVR010000291.1:0-4040 GCA_032230165.1 Acidobacteriota bacterium
CGTCTCGCCCTCCGCCACGACGTGCGCGCCCGATTCCTCGTCGTCCCACTCCGCTCGCACCGGAAAGTACGCCACGTAACGCTGCCCGATTCGCTGCTCAGCTTGCGTCATAAATAACTTAGTCTGGAGTCTGGAGTCTGGAGTCTGGGGTCAAATGCTAATGCCTTTGACTCCAGACTCCAGACTCCAGACTCGCAACTTCCTTTCTCATTCTTCTTCCTGTGCGCGCAGTCGCTCGATGACGGAGAAGTCTTCGAGCGTGGTCACGTCGCCCTTGACCGCGCCGCTCGCCGCCAGCTCGCGCAAGAGTCGGCGCATGATCTTACCCGAACGCGTTTTCGGCAGTGCATCCGTGAACGTGATCACGTCGGGTCGCGCAAGCGCGCCGATCTCGTTCGCGACGTGCTGGCGAAGCTGCTCCTTCAACTCGTCCGAAGGCGTGCGCGTGCCTTCGAGCGTGACGAAGGCGACGATGCCCTGACCCTTCAACTCATCGGGTCGCCCGACGACCGCCGCCTCCGCCACGGTCGGGTGCGACACCAGCGCGCTCTCGATCTCCATCGTGCCCAGACGGTGTCCGCTTACATTGATGACATCATCAACGCGCCCCATGATCCAGAAATAACCGTCCGTATCACGACGCGCGCCGTCGCCCGCGAAATAGACGCCTTCGATCTCCGACCAGTAGGCTTGCTTGTATCGTTCGTCGTCGCCCCAGATCGTCCTCAGCATCGAAGGAAATGGACGACGGATGACAAGGAAGCCGCCGAGATTGTCCGCCACAGGCTCACCCTGTCGCGTGAGGATGTCGGCGTCTATGCCGGGCAGAGGCTTCGTCGCGGAGCCGGGCTTCGTCGGCGTTGCCCCGGGCAGAGGCGAGATCATGATGCCGCCCGTCTCCGTCTGCCACCACGTATCGACGATGGGGCAGCGGTTGCCTCCGATCACTTCGCGATACCACATCCACGCTTCGGGGTTAATCGGCTCGCCCACGGTTCCAAGCAGGCGCAAAGAGGAGAGATCGTGTTTGCGCGGGTGCTCTTCGCCCCACTTGACGAAGGCGCGGATCGCCGTCGGCGCGGTGTAGAAGATGTTGACGCGGTGTCGCTCGACGATTGACCAGAAGCGATCCGGCTCAGGATGGTTCGGCGCGCCCTCGTACATCAAGGAGGTTGCGCCGTTCGAGAGCGGACCGTAAACGACGTAGGAGTGACCCGTCACCCAGCCGATGTCAGCCGTGCACCAGTACACGTCTTCGTCGCGTAGATCGAAGACCCACTTGGTCGTCAGGTGCGCCCACAAAAGATAGCCGGCGGTCGTGTGCAGGATACCCTTCGGTTTCCCGGTCGTGCCCGATGTGTAGAGGATAAAAAGCGGATGCTCGCTATCCAACTCTTCGGCGGGACATTCGGCATCAACGGTCTCGATAAGTTCGTGCCACCAGTGATCGCGTCCCTCCTTCATCTCGACATTTGATCCGGTGCGGCGGACGATGACGCACGCCTCAATCGAAGGCGTCTCTTTGAGAGCCTCGTCAACCGCCGCCTTCAATTTCACCTCCGCGCCGCGCCTGAAACCACCGTCCGCCGTGACGACTGCCTTGCAGCCCGCGTCGTTGATGCGATCTTTCAAAGCCTCTGCGGAGAAGCCGCCGAAGACGACCGAGTGCGTCGCGCCGATGCGCGCGCAGGCGAGCATCGCGATGGCGAGTTCGGGAATGAGCGGCATGTAGAGCGCGACGCGGTCGCCTTTCGCCACGCCGAGTTTTTTGAGCGCGTTCGCGAAGCGGCAGACCTCCCGGTGCAGCTCCGCGTAAGTGAAAGCGCGCACGTCGCCCGGTTCGCCCTCCCAGAGAAGCGCGGTCTTGTCGCGACGCCCGTTCGAGAGATGCCGGTCGAGGCAGTTGTAAGAGATGTTCGTCTTACCACCCACGAACCACTGTGCGTGCGGCAGCTCCCACTTCAAGACCGTGTCCCAGCGCTTGAACCAGTGCAGCTCCTCCGCCATGCGCGCCCAGAACTCGTCCGGCGCGTCGGCGGCTTCCTTGCGCAGACGCTCGTACTCCTCCATCGAACTGATGCGCGCGCGCGCGGCGAATTCGGCGGGCGGCGGAAAGACGCGCTGCTCGTTCAGCGTCGATTCGATGTTCGTCGTCGAAGTAGACATGATCTTGCTGCTCATCCTCCTTTGAGAAAGTTGGCGTGCGCTCGGATGCGCGCGTCGCTGTCTCTCATTTCAGTCGGCTGTGGGTCTTGGTGTACCACAGAAACGCGCGCGGCGACAACGCCCGCGCCCGCGCGCCTTGTGTCTCTGCGGGTCTCTTCGGTAAAGTACGCCTCACTTCCAAACTTTCACAGAAGAGATTCAGCGAGCCATGCATAAAACAAAACTTTCCCGTTGCGCCGCCTTCGCGTCGCTGCTCATCGTCACCGCGCTCACCGTCGCGTCTCTCCCGCAAGGGAAGATGCAGAAGGCGAGCGCTCACAGCGCGCCCGTCACCGACACGCTCAAGAGCGCGTCGCCGTCGTCCGCTGCGCCCACGATAGGCGGCGCGCCCGTTGACGAAAAGCTCTGGCAGCGCGCGCTCAAGCTCCAACGCTCTGCGATCGTCGTGGATACGCACAACGACATCCTCTCGTTCATGTACGACGACGACTACGACATCGGCACGTCGTCCACGGGGCTGCACCAGACAGACATCGCGCGCATGAAGCAGGGCGGACTGAGCGCAGAGTTCTTCTCCGTCTATGTGGATCGCGTCTATGCCGAGAAGGGCGGCGCGGCGCGGCGCGCGCTGGATTTAATTGACAGGGTTTACCGCGCCGTCGAGCGTCACCCGAACGATCTCATGCTGGCTAATTCGGCGGACGACATTCGTCGCGCCAAACGTCAGGGCAAGATCGCCGCGCTCATGGGCATCGAAGGCGGGCACGCCATCGAAGATTCTCTGGACGCGCTGCGCGACTTCTACCGCCTCGGCGTGCGCTACATGACTTTGACGCACAACAACACGAACAACTGGGCAGATTCGTGCTGCGACAAGCCTGTGCATAACGGTCTGTCAGACTACGGCAAAGAGGTCGTGCGCGAGATGAACCGCCTCGGCATGTTCGTTGATATCTCGCACGTCTCCGATAAGACGATGTCGGATGTGCTCGACATCTCGACCGCGCCCGTCATCGCCTCGCACTCTTCGGCGCGCGCGCTCGCCGACCGTCCGCGCAACATCCCCGACGAGTTGCTGCGGCGCATCGCCAAAAACGGCGGCGTCGTGATGGTCAACTTCTATCCGGCGTTCATCAGCATGGACTACTACAGAGCCTCGCAGGCGCGCGACGCGAAACTGAAATCGCAGCGCGACGCCTTGCAGGCGCAGTTCAAGGACGATCCTAAGCGGCTTGAAGCGGAGTTGAAGAAGTTGTCGGACGCGAACCCGCTCCCGAAAGTCCCGCTCTCGGTCTTGATGGATCACTTCGAGCACGTCGTGAAGGTCGCAGGCATCGATCACGTCGGTATCGGCTCTGACTTCGACGGCGTGGGCGACGAGCTGCCCGCCGACATGGAAGACATCTCGAAGTTGCCGAACATCACCTACGAGCTGCTCAAACGCGGCTACAGCGAGAGGGACGTGCGCAAGGTGCTTGGCGAGAATCTCCTGCGCGCCTTTACGGAAGCGGAGCGCGTGGCGCGCGCGGCAAGCCAAGGGCAGGTGAGCGGCACGGGGAGTTTGCGCCGCATCGAAGCGACGAAGAAGTGAGACCGCGCACGCGGATAAAACGAAAGCGCACGGAGTAAGTAAGCTCCGTGCGCTTGTCTGCTTAAGGGCGAGGAAAAACTTTCGCGCCTAGCGTTTGTTCGTGATTAGCGGGATGCGTCTAGCGTCCGCCGCCGCCGCTTCCAGAGCCGCCGCCCGACGAACCGCCACTACCACTACCGCCGCCGCTGCCGCCGGAGCCGCTGCCGCCGCCACTCCCGCTGCCGCCACCGGAGCCGCCGGTCGAGCCGCCACCACCAGTGCCGCCACCGCCACCAGACGAGCC
>JAVXVR010000301.1:0-5782 GCA_032230165.1 Acidobacteriota bacterium
TGTCGGGTCAACTGCGTCTGCATTACGAGTTGCAGTCGGGCTTGGTTCTCAGGTCTTGGGAGATCGTGCAGGTAGAGAACATCTCCTTCACCTACGTGAAGGAGACGCCACCGCCGGACGCGAACTCAAACTCAAACGCCAATACGAACGGCAACGCGAACGGAAACTCGAACGCGAAGCCCAAAGGCAACGACAACGCGAAGGCGAACGAGAACTCTCCCGGCAAGAATTCTGGGGACACTCGCTAAAAGCACCGCGAAAAGCAAAAGGAAAGCCTCGCACGCGCGCAAGCGTGCGAGGCTTTCCTTTTGCTGATACGAAATTCTGCGGCTTAAGCTGTGACTTCCACTGCTTCTTCCGCGTTTGAAGGATCGACGAGAGACGCGCTCGTCACCTTATCGCCGCCGTCCGTCTTGATGAGTCGCACCCCTTGTGCGCCGCGTCCGGTCTTGCGAATGTCATTCGCCTCAATGCGAATGAGCTTGCCCTGCTTGGTGATGATCATCATCTCAGAGTCGTCCTCGACGGGGAAGACGGCGACGACCTTGCCGGTCTTCTCCGTCGTCTTCATGTTGATGACGCCCTTGCCGCCGCGCGACTGCAAGCGGTAGGTCGAGATCGGCGTCTGCTTGCCGAAGCCGCACTCGGAGACCGAGAGCATCCGCTCGTTGTCTTCGGCTGAGACGGCGCACAGGGAGACGACGTAATCGTCCTTGCGCAGATCGATGCCGCGCACGCCGCGCGTCGCACGCCCCATCGGGCGCACGTCGTCTTCGTCGAAGCGAATCGCCAGCCCGTTGTGCGTGGCGATGAAGATGCGCTTGTGTCCATCGGTCAGCACCACGTCGAGCAGTTCGTCGCCTTCGTCGATGTTGATGGCGTTGATGCCGTTCGTGCGTATGTTCTGGAAGTCCGCGAGCGAAGTCTTCTTGATGATCCCTTTGCGCGTGACGAGCATCACGTAGCGACCCTCGGAGAACTCTTTGACGGGCACGACGCCCGCGAGCTTGCGCGCCGAAGGGATGTTGACGAGATTGACGAACGCCTTGCCCCGCGCAGAGGGGAGCGCGTCCGGTATCTGGTGAACCTTGAGCTTGAAGACCTGCCCGTTGTCTGTAAAGAGCATCAGGTACGAGTGTGTCGAGGCGATGAAGAGGTGTTCGACGTAGTCCTCGTTCTTCCCCGTCGAAGCGCCGGAGCGACCCTTGCCGCCGCGTCCCTGCCGCTGGTAGGTCGTGATCGGCGTGCGCTTCACGTACCCGGCTTTCGTCACCGTGATCGCCACGTCCTCGTCGGCGATCAAGTCCTCGATGGACAGCTCGACGCCCTCGTCTATGATCTGCGTGCGGCGCGCGTCGCCGAAGTCCTTCTTCACGTCTTCGAGTTCTTTGACGATCACCCGGCGCAGGGATTGATCGTTGGCGAGAATCTCTTCCAGTTCGGCGATGAGCTTAATGATCTGCTCGTACTCGTCGAGAATCTTCTGGCGTTCGAGCGCGGAGAGGCGGCGCAGTTGCAGATCGAGGATCGCCTGCGCCTGCTGCTCGGAGAATTCCAGACGCTTGACGACCTTTTGCAACTTCGAGACGAAGCCCGCGACCGTGAGATCGCCGGGAATGCCTTTCCAAGACTTCGACTGACTGATCGTGCGTAGATCGCCCGTCAGCCACGCGCGCGCTTCGTCCACCGAAGAGGCGTTGCGGATGAGCGGGATGATGTAGTCGAGCGCGTCGATGGCTTTGTTCAAGCCTTCGAGGATGTGTGCGCGTGCGCGCGCCTTCCTGAGTTCGTATTCGGTGCGGCGGCGCACCACCTCGCGCCGGAAGTCTATGAAGGCTTCCAGCATCTCCTTGATGTTGAGGACGCGCGGCTGACCGTTGACGATTGCCAGATTGATGACGCCGAACGACGATTGCATCGGCGTCAGCTTGTAGAGCTTGTTGAGGATGACCTGCGGCACGGCGTCGCGCTTGAGTTCGACGACGATGCGCATCCCGTTGCGGTCAGACTCGTCGCGCAGATCGGAGATACCCTCGATCTTCCTCTCGTTGACGAGTTCGGCGATGCGCTCAATCAGTCGCGCCTTGTTCACCTGATAGGGAATCTCGGTGATGATGACGGCGTCGCGCTCCTGCGTGCCGCGCCCGATGCGGTCGATGCCGGCTTTGGCGCGCATCTGGATGATGCCGCGACCCGTCAGGTAAGCCTGCTTGATGCCTTCGCGCCCGTAGATGAAGCCGCCCGTGGGGAAGTCGGGACCGGGGATGATCCGCATTAGTTCTTCGAGCTTCGTCTGTGGCTTCTTGATGAGCGTGACGGTCGCGTCGATGATCTCCGTCAGGTTGTGCGGCGGGATGTTCGTCGCCATCCCTACCGCGATGCCGCCCGAACCGTTGAGCAAAAGATTCGGCACGCGCGTCGGCATGACCGAAGGCTCGCTCAGAGACTCGTCGTAGTTCGGGGTGAAATCGACGGTCTCCTTCTCGATGTCGGCGAGAATCTCGGAGGTGAGCTTCGACATGCGCGCCTCTGTGTAGCGCATCGCGGCGGCGGCGTCGCCGTCAACCGAGCCGAAGTTGCCCTGCCCGTCCACGAGCGGGTAGCGCATCGAATAATCCTGCGCCATGCGGACGATGGTGTCATAGACGGCGGAGTCTCCGTGCGGGTGATACTTGCCGATCACGTCGCCGACGATGCGCGCGCTCTTCTTGTAAGCCTTGTTGTGCTGGTTGCCCAGCTCGTTCATCGCCCACAGGACGCGGCGGTGGACGGGCTTGAAGCCGTCGCGCACATCGGGGAGCGCGCGTCCGATGATGACCGACATCGCGTAGTCGAGATACGATCGCCGCATCTCCTCTTCGATGTTGACGTAGTTATGTTCTGCTGTTTCCATTAACTGACCTTTCCGCTACAATTCTTATCCGGCGAGCGACGACGGTAGCTTCCGGTTGGCAAGCCCATCGCCGCGCGCACCTCGCACCACATCCCGAACGCCACAGGGCGCGTCACGCGAAACCGGACGACGGTTGTTAAGGCTTCAACAAAACGGCGTCCCGCGCGCTCGCGTCTGTTGTTCGGACGCCGCACTTCTGAAGACTCACAAGTTGTAAAAGGTACTCGCCCGAAGTCTGTTCCGACGGTCGAAGAAAGTACGAGATATTGTAGCCCGAAAGAGCCCGTTTCGCAACCCCCTATGCGGGGGAGAAACCCTGTCAAATCAAGGGTTTTACGGTCTGCGCCGGGTGCTTATGCCGCCCGCGTCCGGACACAATATGTTGGGCGCGAAACTTCGCCCGCTGAGACCCGATAAACGATGAATGGAGAGCGAAAAGATCGGCGCGTTAAGGATCGTCTGAGGCTCTCGCTGCCCGTGCGCGTCGCCTGCCGCGAGAGCGCGCAGGAGGAGTGGACGGAGCAGACGCGGCTGGTTGACTTGACGCCGTTCGGCGCGAGTTTTAACCTCACCCGTCCCGTCGAGCCCGGTCGCCTCCTTCACTTGACAACGGCGATGCCGCGTCAACTGCGCTGCTTCGATCACGCCGAGGATCAGTACCGCGTCTATGCGCTGGTGCGCTGGATCAAGTTCGACCCGCCGGGCGGCGGCGACCGGCGCTTCGGTTTCGGCGTGGCGTTCACGGGCAAGCACCCGCCGCAGGGTTATCAGGCGAACCCCGCAGCGCGCTTCGAGATCGAGTCAGAGCACGGGGAGCGCGAACTGTGGCGCGCACGCGAGCGCAACGAGAGCAGCCACTTCGTCGCCGTGCGCGAGACGCGGCTGACGATGCCCGTCGAAGTCGTCATCGAAGTGTTGGACGAGCGCGGCGGGATCGCACACAGCGAGCAGAGCGTGACGGAGAACATCAGCCGCCACGGAGCGTCGATCTTCACGACGCTCAGCGTCGAGCGTGGCAAGTTCGTGCGCTTGCGCAGCACACAACATGCGCTCGCGGTGTTGGGGATTGTGCGCGGATACCGTAAGGGCGCGGACAACATCGTGCGGATGCACCTCGAATTCGTTGACCGCGACTGGCCCCTTGAGATTATCGAATGAAGTTGCCGAACCGAAGACCAAGTTTGATCACGCTGCGCGAGCCGTCGCTCGCCGGGGCTGGCGGCAAGGCTCGCGCCGTCGGCGCAGTAGTAGTAGTAGTAATAGTGGCGGCGGAGGAAGACTCGTTTTGAGCGGGACGGGCACGAGCGTCGCGCGGCGCGAAGAGGAAGGACAGGGCGGCGGCGTTGATGAGCGCCGCCCCGCGCCGCCCGATGAGCCTTACGTGCTGCCGCAATGGGCGATCCAACTGGTGCGCGCCCTGCTCTTCAAAATCTTCCGGCTGCTCTTCGGCTTGCGCCTCATTGGCGTTGAGAACATTCCGGCGGGCGGCGGCGGTCTCATCATCGCCGCCAACCACCAGACCTATCTCGATCCGTTCTGGGTCGCCTCGCCCGTCAAGCGTCCCCTGCGCTTCCTCGCGTGGGACGCCGTGCTCGGCTGGTTCATCATCGGACGATTGATGGGCTGGCTCGGCGCGTGGCCCCTACAAACGCAGAAGGGCGACACGCGCGCCTACCGACGCTCGGTGCAGTGGCTCAGGAGCGGCGGCGCGCTCGTCATTTTCCCCGAAGGCGGGCGCAGTCGCGACGACGGCGCGCTGCAACCTTTCAAGCCCGGCGCAGCAAGGCTCGCACTGGAGGCAAACGTGCCCGTCCTCCCCGTGACGATCCGCGGTGGGCAGGAGGTCTGGTCGCGCGACAGGCGCTTCCCGCGCCCCGGTCGCGTCGAGATCATCTACCACCCTGCGCGGCGACTGGCACCGCTCCCCGGCGAAGACGCGCGTGCTTGCGCACGCCGCGAGTCGGAACAACTCCGCGAGATCATCAAGTCGGCGCTCTAAAGTCGTAACGGTAAACCGCTCTAAAGCCGTAAACGGTAAACCGTGACAGGTGACAAGAGAAGAATAAATCTTTCCTGTCACCTGTCACGGTTTACCGTTTACAGTAGTTGTTACGGTTTACCGTTTACGGCAGTTGAAGCACGCGCATCATCGCGTCGTGGATGAGACCGTTGCTGGCGAGGATGGGCGGGGCGTAGATGCTGAAAGGTGAGCCGTCATAGCGCGAGACGCGACCGCCTGCCTCTTCGACGAGAAGCCGCCCCGCCGCCACGTCCCACGCTCGCAAGCCTTCCTCCCAGAAGCCATCGAATCTTCCGCAGGCGACATAGGCGAGATCGAGGGCGGCGGAGCCGTCGCGGCGCACGGCTTGCGCGTGCATGATGAAGTTTGAGAAGTGGCGCGCGAACGCGCCGCGCTCGCGCACGTCGTAAGGGAAGCCCGTGCAGAGCATCGCACGGTTGAGGTCTTCCACGTCGGAGACGCGTATGCGCCGCCCGTTCAAAGTCGCGCCCTCGCCGCGCTCGGCGGCGAACGCTTCGTCGCGCGTCGGATCATAAACGACCCCCAGGATGATCTCGCCCGCCTGCTCCAAAGCGATGGAGACGCAGAAGCAGGGGTAGCCATGCGCGTAGTTCGTCGTGCCGTCGAGCGGATCGACGATCCACTTGAACTCGCTCGGCTCGCCATCACGTGAAGTGTCGCCCGACTCTTCGGCAAGTATGGCGTGGCGCGGGTGATAACTCCCTATGCGCTCGACGATCAGACGCTCGGCGGCTAAGTCCGCCTCGGTGACGAGATCGATGTCGCCCTTGTTCGAGACCTCTAGCGCGCGCCCGAACCTTTCGGCAAGCACGCGCCCGGCGTCGCGCGCAGTTTGAATAGCGAAGTCG
>JAVXVR010000318.1:0-4121 GCA_032230165.1 Acidobacteriota bacterium
CGGACCGAAGGTGATGTTGATTAACGAGATGGCTGGCTCGGGCGGGGACGCCTTGCCGTGGTACTTCCGCAAGACCGGTATCGGGCCCCTCGTCGGCAAGAAGACCTGGGGCGGGCTCGTCGGCATCTACGACTACCCGGAACTCATGGATGGTGGCTCGATCACCGCGCCGCGCATCGCCATCTACGGACTCGCGGGCGAGTGGGAGGTGGAGAACCACGGCATCGCGCCCGACGTTGAAGTGGAATACGATCCGCGTCTCGTCCGGCAGGGACATGATCCGCAGTTGGAGAAAGCGGTCGAAGTGGCGTTGGACTTGTTGGCGAAGAACCCGCCGCAGCAGTTCAAAAAACCTGCCTACCCGAACTACCATACGGGCGGCGCAAGCAACGTGACGAACAACCCGCGCCGCAAGTGACAGGAGAGACTGCGCCCGCGCGCAAGATGTGCGACGTGGCTTCCACCGTAAGAGAATCATCCGGCTACGAATCCGGGAGGTGAATGATGACGCGAAAGTCGAACCGTGTGGGACGCGCTGCCCTCCACGGCTCTTTGCTACTCTGTCTAACGTTCAGTCAACTCCTCGCGGGCGTGCAGACGCGGCGGGCGGGCGGGCAGCGACAACCCGCCCCCGTCTCGACCGGGCAACAGCAGCGGCAGATGCCTCCGCGCCAGCAGCCGACGACGCCCGCCCAACCGCCATCCTCTTCGCCGCCAACCAACGCCAACCCTCTGAGCGTCGCCGCCAGCCCGGCGCAGGGCAGCTCTGTCACACAGACCATCCCCGCCGATGGCGGCTCGATCAGCGCCACAGCGCCCGACGGCACGCGCTTCACGCTCACCATCCCGAAAGGGACGCTCTCCGAACCGCAGGCGGTGACGCTCGCGCCCGTCGCTTCCATCCAGCGTCTGCCGTTCGCGGGTGGGCTCGTCGCCGCCGCACAGATCACGCCCGAAGACGTGCCGCTCGCGAAAACGCCGACCCTCTTGATCGAGCCACCTAAAACCATCCCGGCGGGCGAGCAGTCGTCTCTCGTCTCTTTCGCGTACAGCGGCAGCGGTCAGGAGTTTCACCTCTACCCTCTGGAGACTGATCCGTCGCGGATCGCTCTGCGCCTCGTGCGCTTCGGCGGCTACGGCGTCGCGCGCGGCACGGAAGCGGAGCAGGAGACACTGCGTCAGCGTCTCCCGACCGACCCGCTGGATCAAGTCCTCATGCAAATGCAGAAGTTGAATAAGCTGCTGCGGGAGCGGCTTCTCGCGCGGGCGTCGGCTCGCTCTGCGCCGCGAGCTGAGAAGTGGCGTATCGTCAATGCCGCGTTCGCGCGGGCGGGCGGTCAGACGGGCGCACCCGCAGCGAATACCCTCGACCCGGTTGCTTATCTCTCGAACCTTCGCGACTCCCTGCGCGAGCAGTACACACGCATCGTCGCCAAGCTCAAGTCGCTTAACTTCGATTGCAAGTCAAACGTCAGACTGAGAGTCCGCGAAGCCGTCCGCGAGGCTCGCGCGTGGGAGCGCGCTGTGGACTTGAACGGACTCCTTGAGACGGTTGAGTTGTCGGACTTAATGCCCAGCGAGAGGGAAGCGGTGATGAGAAGCCGCCTGCTCAGTCAGGGATTTACCGGTGAGCGGTTGGAGCAGGCTCTGCGCGCCGCCAACATCTACACGGACATAACCAGCATTACAGACAGCGAACGCGAGATGATCGAGACGAATCGCTTGCGCCTGCGGGGGCTGACCGATCAGGAGATCGCCAGACTGCTGAGCGAGGGCAAAGCCATCAGCGAGGAAGTCAAGAAGATGTATGAAGCCCTCGACGATCTCGTCTGGGAAACTCTGAAGCGGGGCTTTGAGAAGGCTTACCAGTGCTGCATGTGCGAGCCCAAGCCCTTTCACTTAGACCTGATGATCGGTTTCTGGCATGACATGACTCTCATCTCGGAGACGAGGGTGCTGGGCGTCGTTGACACGTCGCAACTCGCGGCGTGTGAGGACGCGATCCATAGTAAGTCGGCGGGCGCTGCGGGCGTCTGGCGCGGCTCGATCACCTTTAAAAGTACCTACAAGTACAAAGCGTCGGGCGAGCGAGCCAACAACGTGAGCTACGAGAGCGAAGAAGTATCCTACGAGGCGATACTCAAACTCGACGGCAAGAAGAACGAGAACGGTGTGCCGATCGGTCACGTCTCGGCGCAGGCAAGCCAGATCAGAGATAGCGGCGGACACGGCACGACCGCTTGCTCCAGAGTCAGCCGCCAGCTCACGACCATCAGCGGGAGCACAGAAGTTGACACGACTGGCTTCAGCGTGAGCGCGAACACCCGCGCGGGCGGGAAATACTACGTCTCCTTCGCGATGCCGGAGGTGCGCGGCAACGGGATGTATTCGGTCGATAGTGAGGTCAAGGGCACCTGCAACAACAACTTCAACCGTCCCCTTCACCAGAAGACCCCGATCAAGGATCAATCCATCACGATCTACGGATCGTCCGAGGGAGGCGAAGGCGTAATCGACCCCAATGACCCGGACACGCTCTACGGGAGCAAGAGCGTCACCATCCCTAACAGTAAGGGCGGCGAGATACAGGTCACAGTCACATGGAACCTGTCTCGCTGCAAGGCTCATTGAGCGCGCGCGCGTCACCCGCCCGTGGACAGCGCGCGCCGCACTTAGACTATAATCGCCCCTTCGGCTCTTCAACCGATCTACCCGCTCGGAGTTCATAAGCTATGTCAAATCGCAGCCCGCGCTTCGGCGCAGCACTTCTCTTCCTCGCCTTCGCGCTGGCGCACGCCGCGCTCGCGCAGCAGTTCAATCCCAGTCTCTACCAGAACATGCGCTGGCGCATGATCGGACCCTTCCGCGGCGGGCGCACCGTCGGCGCGACGGGCGTGCCCTCTCAGCCGAACGTCTTCCTGATCGGCGTCAACAACGGCGGCGTGTGGAAAACGTCCGACTACGGACGCACCTGGAAGCCGCTCTTCGACGAAGAGCCGACTGGCTCCGTCGGCGCGCTCGCCGTCGCGCCCTCTGATCCGAATACGATCTACGTCGGCAGCGGCGAAGGCTTGCAGCGCCCCGATCTCTCTGTCGGCGACGGCGTCTATAAATCCACGGACGGCGGAAAAACTTGGCGGCACATGGGCTTGAGAGACGGTCAGCAGATCGGCGCGATCATTGTCGATCCGCGCGACGCGAACCGCCTGTTCGTCGCCGTGCTCGGTCATCCTTACGGCGCGAACGAGGAGCGCGGCGTCTATCGCTCTTCGGACGGCGGCGAGCACTGGCAGAAGGTTCTCTACAAGGATGTAGACACAGGCGCGATTGCGCTCGCGTTTGATCCGACGAACGCGCAGACCATCTACGCCGACATGTGGGCGGCGCGACAGGGTCCCTGGGAGAACGGCTCGTGGCAGGGCGCGGGCAGCGGTCTCTTCAAATCCACGGACGGCGGAAGCACGTGGCGGCAACTCACCAAAGGCTTGCCGACCTTCGAGCAAGGTCTTGGTCGCATCGGCTTCGCGATTGCGCCGTCTGATCCCACACGCATGTACGCCAACGTTGACGCGCCAAAACTCGGCGGCACCTACCGCTCGGACGACGCAGGCGAGACGTGGACGCGCGTCAACTCCGAGACGCGCGTGTGGGGTCGCGGGAGCGACTTCGCCGAAGTGAAAGTTGATCCGAAGAACCGTGACATCGTCTATTCGGCGAACACTTCGACGTATCGCTCGACCGACGCCGGGCAAACATTCCACGCGTGGAAGGGCGCGCCCGGCGGCGACGACTATCACACCATCTGGATCAATCCAGACAACCCGCAGATCATTCTGCTCGCCTCGGATCAGGGCGCGGTCGTCACCGTCAACGGCGGCGAGACGTGGAGCAGTTGGTACAACCAGCCGACCGCGCAGTTCTATCACGTCAACACCGACAATCAATTTCCCTACTGGGTCTATGGCGGGCAACAGGAGAGCGGCTCGGTCGGAACCGCCTCGCGCGGCGACAACGGCGCGATCAGTTTTCGCGACTGGCGCACCGTCGGTCTCGAAGAGTACGGCTATGCCGCGCCCGATCCCTTGAACCCGAATCTGATCTACGGCGGCAAGCTCTCGCGC
>JAVXVR010000331.1:0-5438 GCA_032230165.1 Acidobacteriota bacterium
TTCGAGCTGTTGGAGGACGAGTCGCCGAAGACAGCCGAGAACTTCCGCCTGCTGGCCGAGAAGGGCTTTTTCGACGGCGTCATCTTCCACCGCGTCATCAAGGGCTTCATGATTCAGGGCGGCGACCCCACAGGCACGGGGCGCGGCGGCGAATCAGCCGGGGGCGGTCGCTTCAATGACGAGATCAACCGCTCCTCTCCGCTCTACGCGGGCGCGTACAAGAAGGGCACGGTCGCAATGGCGAACGCGGGTCCGAACACGAACGGCTCGCAGTTCTTCATCATGCACGCCGACTACCCTCTGCCGCCGAGCTACTCGAAGTTTGGGCAGGTCGTCGAGGGGCAGGAGGTGGTTGACGCCATCGCCACGACCGCGACCGGCGCGGGCGACCGCCCCACGCAAGATGTGGTGATGGAGAAAGTGACCATCGAAGGGCAAGGGTGAAGAACTGTCAGTCGTCAGTTGTCCGTCGTCAGTAGTTGTTTGTGGCTGAGAGGACGAGCGGTCGAGTCGCGTCTTTCAGCGACTGCCAACGGGCAACTGACGACTGACTGCTCTGGCAAGAAATCGTGTTGCCAAACCTCGCGGGCATCATGTAAAGTTAAGTCGGCTGTTGGTTTACCAGCCGCGCCCACCTCATCTCCCTGTAAGCCACGCCGGTTCTCATCGTCAGTTTTACAATCAGGCGTCGTCGAGTTGTGCCCGGTGGGGATTTCCTTGCGTCCCCTGCCTCTGCATCGAAGGACACGCGACTCACGACGGGTTGCGTCCGACGCGCCGGACGCTTCCGCCAACACTCACGCGCCGCAGAAGGACCATCCTTGATGACTCCCGACCAAGAACAGTCTCCGCACTTGAGCGACGCGCGATCCGCGCCTGCGCGCCCTCACGGCGGCGAGACTCTGGAAGCGCTCAGGCAGGCGGAGGCGCAGTATCGCAGCATCTTCGACAACTCGCTGCACGGCATCTACCAGTCCACGCCCGAAGGTCGCTTCCTCAACGTCAACACCGCGTTTGCGCGGATGCTCGGCTACTCATCCCCGGCGCAGCTCGTCGCCGACTGTCAGAGCATCGAGCGCGACTACTACGTCGATCCGGCGAGCCGCGCGACGCTCAAGCAGACGGTCGAAGGGGGCGACGCGGCACAGGGCTTCGAGTGTCAGGTGCTCAGGCGCGACGGCTCCGTCATCTGGACGCGCGAAAACTTCTATGCCGTGCGCGACGGCGCGGGCGAGTTGCTCTACTACGAGGGCTCGGTCGAAGACATCACCGAGCGCAAGGAAGCCGAGCTTGCCTTACGCGAATCGGAGGCGCGCTATCGCCGTCTCTTCTCCGACGCCAACGACATCATCTACACGACCGATCTGCGTGGCAACTACACTTCGATCAACCGCGCGGGCGAAATGGTGACCGGCTACTCGCGCGACGAGATCGTGCGAATGAACTTTCGCGAGATCACCGCGCCGGAGTTTGTCGCGCGCGTCGAGGAGATGTTCGCGCGCAAACTGCGCGGCGAGGAAGTGACGACCTGCTACGAGACCGAGATCAACACCAAGTCGGGCGAGCGGCTGAACCTCGAAGTCAGCACGCAGCTCATCTACTCCGGCGAGGGCAAGCCCTGCGGCGTGCAGGGCATCGCGCGCGACATGACCGAGCGCAAACGGCTGGAGGCGGAGCGGCAGGTGCTCTCCGAGATCATCCAGGGCGTCAACGCCACCTCGAACCTCGAAGAGTTGCTCGCTCTGGTTCACCGCTCGCTCGGGAAAATCCTCTATGCCGAGAACTGCTTCGTCGCGCTCATTGACCGCGAGTCGGGGATGCTCCACATGCAGTTCTGCGTTGACGAGTTCGACGCCGCGCCGCCCCCGCAACAGATCGGTAAGAGCCGCACGGCTTACGTCTTCCGCACGAGCCGCCCCGCGCTGATGACCGGCGAGGTCTTCCGCGCGCTCGCCGAGCGGGGTGAGGTCGAGATGGTCGGCACGCCATCGGCGGTCTGGCTCGGCGTGCCCTTAAAGACCCCGAACGAGACCATCGGCGTGCTCGTCGTGCAGCACTACCACGACCCCCATGTCTACTCGGAACACGACAGCGAGTTCCTCGCCTCTGTCGGCAACCAGATCGCCGTCGCCATCGAGCGCAAGCGCGCTGATGAGGCGCTGCGCGCCGGCGAGGAGCGCTACCGCGAGCTGTTCGAGAACGCCAACGACATCGTCTATACGCACGACCTCGCGGGCAACTTCACCTCTTTGAACAAGACGGGCGAGCGCGTCACCGGCTACACGCGCGAGGAGGCGTCGCGCATCAACATCGCGCAGGTCGTCGTGCCCGAATACGTCGGGCTCGCGCGCAAGATGATCGGGCAGAAGCAGGTAGGCGAGGAGTCCACGCGCTACGAGCTGGAGATATTCTCGAAGGACGGGCGGCGCGTGCCGCTTGAGATCAGCACGCGCCTCATCTACAAGGATGGCGCGCCGGTCGGCGTGCAAGGCATCGCGCGCGACATCACCGAGCGCCGGCAGTCGCAGCGCGCGCTCGAAGCTTCCGAGGCGGAGTTGCGCGCACTCTTCGCCGCGATGACCGACGTCATCTTCGTCCTCGACCGCGAAGGTCGCTACCTGAAGATCGCGCCGACGAACCCCGCGCTCCTCTACAAGCCTTCCGCCGAAATGCTCGGCAGGACGCTGCACGAGACGTTCCCGAAAGATGAGGCTGACTACTTCCTCGAATACGTGCGCCGCGCTCTGGAAGCGCGCCAGCCCGTCAACCTCGAATATCGTCTCAATGTGAATGGCATCGAGCACTGGTTCGCGGGCACGGTCTCGCCGATGAGGGAAGACGCCGTCATCTGGGTGGCGCGCGACATCACGGAGCGTAAGCGCGCCGAGGAGAAGCTGCTCCACATCGCCTTCCACGATTCGCTGACGGGGCTACCGAACCGTGCGCTCTTCACCGATCACCTGCACCTCGCCGTCGAAGCCTCGAAGCGACAGGTGGGCAACCTCTTCGCCGTCCTGTTCCTCGATCTCGACCGCTTCAAGGTCATCAACGACAGTCTCGGTCACCCGGTCGGCGACGAGTTGTTGGTCGCGCTCGCGCGGCGGCTCGAAGGTTCCTTGCGCGCGGGCGACACCGTCGCACGGCTCGGCGGCCACGAGTTCGCCATCCTCTTAAATAATCTCGACCGACCCGGCGACGCCTTGCACGTCGCCGACCGCTTGCAGCAGGAGATCACAGAGCCTTTCCAGCTCGGCGGGCACGAGGTCTTCACCACCGCCTCCATCGGCATCGCGCTCTCCACGACCGGCTACACGAGCGAGGAAGACGTGCTGCGCGATGCAGACACCGTCATGTATCGCGCCAAGGCGCAGGGCGCGGCACGCTACGAGGTCTTCGATCAGGTGATGCACGCGCGCGTCGTCGCGTTGATGAAGTTGGAGAACGATCTGCGCCGCGCCATCGAGCGCAAGGAGTTCTGTCTCTACTACCAGCCCATCGTCTCTCTGGCGTCGGGGCGCATCACGGGCTTCGAGGCTCTGGTGCGCTGGCAGCATCCGGAGCGCGGGCTCGTCTCGCCGATGGACTTCATCCCGCTCGCCGAAGAGACCGGCTTGATCGTGCCTCTGGGCTTGTGGGTGCTCGAAGCGGCATGCCGACAGATGCGCGCGTGGCACGAGATGTCGCCGCTTCACCGCGAGTTGAAACTGAGCGTCAACCTGTCGGGTCGGCAGTTCGCGCAAGTTGATCTGCTCGACCGCATCACGCGCGTCCTCGTCGAGACGCAGCTCGACCCGCGCTGCTTGCAGCTTGAGTTGACCGAATCGGTCGTGATGGAGAACGCCAAAGCCATCGTCGCGCTGATGGGCGAGCTGCGCGCGCTGGGGCTGGAACTGGCGATTGACGACTTCGGCACGGGCTATTCGTCGCTCTCATACCTGCAACGCTTCCCCATTCACACCTTGAAGATCGACCGCTCGTTCATCAGCCCTCACGGCGATGAGGATCGCGACAACGCCGAGATCGTCCGCACGATCATCCTGCTCGCGCACAACATGGGCAAAGACGTGGTCGCCGAGGGCGTCGAGACAGAGGAACAACTCGTGCGCCTGTGCGCGCTCGGATGCGACTACGCACAGGGCTACATCTTCTCGCGCCCGCAGGACGCCGCCACCACCGAAGCGCGGCTGCGCGAAGCTCTCCCCTCCGGTCTCTTTATCGTTCCGGCTGGCGACGTGCAGGCGGCTTAACCGAAGGCTGCGGACATCGATCAATTCTGCGTCGCGCCGATCAGCGTCTCTCTCATCAATCGCTCTCGGTCATTCGCCGTCGATGAGCACGCCGCTCGGTGTGAACTCGACCTTGATGTCGTGTCGCACGGGGGCAAAGCCGCGACCGAGACGGGGCGCGCGCTTGATCGCCGCCGTGACGAAACGCTTCGCCGTCGCGACCGAATCAACGATTGAGAGCCCACGCGCGAGGCACGCCGCTATGCCCGCAGCGAGCGTGCAGCCCGTGCCGTGCGTCGAAGTCGTCTCTATCCTCGGCGCGCGAAAGACCGTCACCTCGCCTTCGTCGTCGAGCACGTCAACCGCGTCGCCCGCGAGATGCCCGCCCTTGACGACGACGGCGCGCGCGCCCATCTCGCGCATCGCACGCGCCGCGCGGCGCATCCCTTCCTCGTCCTCCACCTTCAATCCCGTGATGCGCTCCGCCTCCGGCGCGTTCGGCGTCGCGATGCGCGCGAGCGGGAGCAACTCCGTCTTCAATGCCGCGAGCGCGGCGGCGTCGATCAGATCATAGCCCGATGTAGAGCGCACGACCGGGTCGAGGACGAGCGGCGCGGCGCTGAGAGCGGTCTCGCGCATGAGCCGCGCCACCTCCGCGATCACCTCGCGCGTGGGCAGCATCCCAGTCTTCACCGTCGCTACGCGGAAGTCTGCGACGACGGGCAGCACTTGCGCACGCACATCCTCAGCCGTCTGATGCGACGCGCCATAGACGCCCGCCGTGTTCTGAAACGTGAGCGACGTGATCGCCGCCGTCGCAAAGCAGCCGAACGCCGTGAAAGTCTTAATGTCCGCGATAACCCCCGCCCCGCCCGACGGATCGAGTCCGGCAATCGTGAGCGCGACGGGCGGCATGTTAGGTTGCGGTAAAGTCATGACAGATTTGCATCGTCGCGCATGAGATGCGTGTTTCTGATCTCTTCACTCACCTCTCGCAAAGTCAGAGCGTTGCCGAAAAGGCGGATCGCCGCAACGCCGCGTGCGCCCGCGAGTATAACTTGGCGGGCGTTTGCGCGCGTGATGCCGCCGATGGCGAAGATGGGGAACGGCGCGAGCGCGCGTGAGACGGCGCTCAGGCTTTCGAGACCGGCGGGCGAGCCGTGGGCGCGCTTCGAGGGCGTGTCGAAGACGGGACCGAAGACGGCGAAGTCC
>JAVXVR010000337.1:0-14227 GCA_032230165.1 Acidobacteriota bacterium
GCCTATGCGCTCGGTCTGACGCGAAGCACATCAGGAGTTGACGAATTGACTGTCGCGCTTGCGCGCGACAAGGAGGCTGGCGTGCGCGGGGCGGCGGCGGTCGCGCTCGGTCAGATCGGCGACGCGCGTGCCGTGCCCGCGCTTTCCGCAGCCTTGGGTCGGCGCGTGGGCGCGTCCGGCATTCTCAATCGCGTCACTCTGCGCCAGACTGAAGAGAACGATTTTGTCCGACGCGCCGCGGCGATTTCGCTCGGACAGATCAAGAGCCGCGAAGGCGTCGCCGCGCTCGTCGCCGCGCTCACGAACGAGCGTGCGGGCGACGACGTGAGGCGCGAGGCGGCGCGCGCGCTCGGTCTGATCGGCGATGCGTCTGCCGCGCCCGCGCTGCGCGCCGCGCTCACAGCCCGCGATCCATACCTTTCAGAGATCGCTTCGGAAGCCCTCCGCAGAATCGATCCGAATCACGCGACGCAACCCATGCCAAAGGCGTCGAGGTAAGAGATCGCGCGTCGAACGCGTCAGCAAAAAAGGTGAAAGCCGGAAGCAGTCTGCATGCTTCCGGCTTTCACCTTTTTGAGTTTCAGAGCTAGCTGACTCGTTAGCTCTCCGTCTTCTCGCCGCGACTCTGACCTTTGCGCGCCGCTTTGGTCTGCGGAAGCGGGAGCGCAACGCCGCCCGATTTCGTCTCAACCTCTTGGGCAGGCTCTTCGGCATCCTGCGGCTCGCTGATTAGTGCACCGCCTGAACTCTTCGAGAAGATGAGCTTGCCGCCCTCGTTGAGATCGACGTGGACGAGATCGCCTAAGCCGACTTGCTCGGTCGCCACGAGATTCGAGAGCGGGTAGACGAGGAAACGCTCGATGGCGCGTTTCAAGTGGCGCGCGCCGTACTTGAAGTCAATGCCTTCTTTGAGCAGCAGCTCCTTCGCCTCGTCCGAGCACTGGAAGACGAACTTCGTGCCCGCCGAGCGCATGATGCGCTCCTGCACCGACGCGAGTTCGAGATCGAGAATCTGACGCAGGTGGTGCTCTTTCAACGAGCGGAAGACCACGACCTTGTCGATGCGGTTCATAAACTCCGGCGAAAACTTGCGCCGCGCCGCTTCGACCGCCGTGCGGTAAATCTTCTGATCGACTTCAGTGTCGTGCGGGTTCTTCGCGCCCGCGTGCGGCACGAAACCCATCCCGCCCGAAATCAACTCCGACATCTCCCTCGCGCCGAGGTTCGAGGTCATGATGACCATCGAGCGCGAAAAATCGACGCGGCGGTTATCGCCTAAAGTGAGCGTCGCTTTGTCGAGGATGCCGAGCAGCAGTTGCCACAGGGAATCGGAAGCCTTCTCGATCTCGTCGAAGAGGAGGAGCGAGAGCTTCAAATCTTCCGTGTGGTAGCGGTCGAGATTCTCCTGCGTGAGCATCGGGGAAGTCTCGCGGTGTCCGAGATAGCCCGGAGGCGAACCGATGAGCTTCGCGATCTCGTGCGAGTGCTGGAACTCAGCGCAGTCGATCTTGATGACCGCGTTCGGGTCGCCGAAGAGAACCTCTGCGGCAGCCTCGACGACGCGCGTTTTACCTGAGCCAGTGGGACCCAGGAAAAGCATCGTGCCGACCGGGCGGTTAAGCGGATTCATCCCGGCGAGGTAAATCTGGTAGAGCCCGCTCATGCGGCGCACGGCGCGCTCTTGGCCCACAATTCGCGCGCCGAGCTGCTCCTCAAACTCCTGCGCGCGCGGGCTCTTCTGATCCGGGTCAAGAAAGACCGTCTCGGTGATTTGTTTCTTTGTCTCCATCATTGCAACCATGACCGTCCTCCTCGCATGAGCCCGTCGGGTCGAGCGCTAAAGTCTCTCTGGCAGTCAATCTTTGACCACCTCACCCCTTCCTCATGCAAAGAACGATCCGCAACTCTAACTGATGCGCCTCAAGTTTCGGCGGTTGGCTTTCTTGCGCCGCACACGCGCGCGGCAACGGGAGTGGAAACACTATATAAACGACAACGCCCCATTTGTCACCACAAAATATTACGGTCAGACGATTTTTCAAGTTTCGGGCGCGACGATCACGGGCGACGACTTGCGACAATTTCGGGCACGCGCGGGCTGACAAATTACCGTCTTCGTGCAAATTTTCATACAAATACACCAACACGGATAGGCGTCGCGCCGGGGCGTTGCGCCCAAGGGTCAGGCGGGCGAGAAAGGGGCGACAATTTGTCATGACAAAAGCGAAAGGCGCGCCGTGTTTGTCAGCGCGCCCTTCGTCGTCGTCGTTCAGCGGATTGATAGAGCCAGAGAGTTTAGACCCGTTGGCGCTCAGTCGTAGTATTCGAGACCGAGGTGCGTGATGAGGTCTTCGCCGCGCAGGTGGCGCAAAGTGTTCTTGAGCTTCATCAGTTGAATGAAGACGTCGTGTTCGGGGTAGAGCGTGGGCGCGGTCATCGGCGACTTGAAGTAGAAAGACAACCACTCCTGCACGCCTTTCATTCCGACGCGCTGCGCGAGGTCGAGGAAGAGCGCGAGATCGAGAACGATGGGCGCGGCGAGGATCGAGTCGCGGCAGAGAAAGTCGATCTTGATCTGCATCGGGTAGCCGAGCCAGCCGAAGATGTCTATGTTGTCCCAGCCTTCCTTGTTGTCGCCGCGCGGCGGGTAGTAGTTGATGCGCACCACGTGCGAGAAGTCTTTGTAAAGCTCCGGATAGACTTCCGGCTGAAGGATGTATTCGAGCACGGAGAGCTTCGACTCTTCCTTCGTCTTGAAGGATTCGGGATCGTCTAAGACCTCGCCGTCGCGGTTGCCGAGGATGTTCGTCGAGTACCAGCCGTGGAGTCCGAGCATACGCGCCTTCAGCCCCGGCGCGATGATCGTCTTCATCAAGGTCTGTCCGGTCTTGAAGTCCTTGCCGCAGACGGGCGCATTGTTCTCGTCGGCGAGTTTCATCAGCGCGGGGATATCAACCGTCAGATTCGGCGCGCCGTTGGCGAAGGGGACGCCGGACTTCAAAGCCGCATAGGCGTAGACCATCGAGGGGGCGATCGCCTTGTGGTTGTCGCGCATCGCCTGCTCGAACGATTCGAGTGTGCGGTGGACGGCGTGCTGCTTCATAAAAATCTCGGTCGAAGCCGCCCAGACCATGACGAGCCGATCGCACTTGTTCTTGCGCTTAAACTCGGCTATCTCTTCGATCAACTGCCGCGCGAGATCAAGCTTGTTCTTGCCCTCCTTAACATTCGTCCCGTTCAGGCGCTTGACGTAATGTTGATCGAAGACCGCCTTCATCGGCTTGATCTTCTGGAGCGGCGTCTTGAGTTGCGAGAGAAGCTCTTTTTCGAGCACGCCCGCGTGCATCGCCGCGTCGTAAGCTGAATCCTCGAAGATGTCCCACGCGCCGAAGACGAGATCGTTGAGCGTGGCGAGCGGCACGAAATCTTTGATTGCGGGCACGCGATTCTCGGTGCGCTTGCCGAGCCGGATCGTGCCCATCTGCGTCAAACTCCCGACGGGCTGCGCGAGACCACGCTTGATCGCCTCGACGCCCGCGATGAAAGTGGTGCTGACCGCACCGAGCCCCACGAGCAGCACGCCGAGGCGACCCTTCGCCGGTGCGATCTCAGTTCCTTTTGCGACTGGCATTCTTCTCGAACCCTCCCAAAATCAATTTAGAGACAGAGCATACGCGCCGCCCGCGCCCTGGTCTCGTCAAATCTTGCTCATTGTCGTCGCGCGATTGCTAAAAGCAGAGGTTAGAGGTTAGAGGTTAGTTTAGAAACCTTCTTACTAACCTCTAACCTCTAACCTCTGTCTTTATGAGCGCGGCGCGGAAGCCGCGCGGCGTGAGTCCGGTCGCTTGGCGGAAGGCTTTGGCGAAGTGGCTCGAACTTGAATAGCCGACGCGGGTGGCGGTCTCGGTGATGGAGAGATCGGTTGTGGCGAGCAGGGACTTGGCGCGCTCGATGCGTAGCGCGGCGAGGTAGGCGTGGGGCGACGCGCCCGCCACTTTTTTGAAGAGCCGTGCGAAGTGGAACGGCGAGAGATAAGCCGCCGCCGCCAGCTCTTCGAGCGGCAACTCGCGCTCCATGTGCGCGTGCATCAACTCGACGGCGCGACGCACACGGCGATCCACGAGACCTACGCGCGAGAGTTCCAACTCGCCTGCGCGCCGGACGTTGGCGTAATGACGCAGCAAGTGAATGACGATCTGTTCGACGAGCGCCGTGATGACCAACTCTTGCCCGGTCTCCGCCTCGCGCAATTCGTCGGCGGCGTCGCGCGCGAGCCTTGCGAGTCGCTCGTCCTCGACCGTCGTGCGCGTGAAGGTGATGAGCGCATCGTCGCGCGTGAGTCGCGCGCGCAGCGCGCAGTCGAGGACGTAGGCGGGCGCGAGGGCGACCGCGAGCGATGATGCAAGAGTCCCGTGCGCTTCGACGGTCTCTCCCGGCGCGGCGAGAAGCGCGGCGGGACTTCGCACCTCCCCTGAGAGTTCCCCGTTGCGCCAGCGCAGCGAGCCGTCGAGCAGGAAGAGCACGTTATACGCGGGGCTCGCCTCGCTCGACCAGCGCAGGTCATGCGCCGGGCGGCGGTGGAGCGTGCAGTGCTCGCCGATGAAAACTTTGTCGGACGATGCGGCGGGACTCTTCATCAGTTGTGAACTGTAGGTCGTCAATCGTGAATCGTGAATCGTCAATCGTCAATCGTCAAACGTAGGTCGTAAATTAGTGGGTGGGGTGGGTTTTATCCATTTACGATTTACGATTGACGAGAATGGCGTCGAGCGCGGCGCGGAGGCGCGCGGGGCGGTTCGTGATGAGAGCGCGCAAGCCGAGTTCCGTGGCGCGACGCGCCCACGACGGATGATCGACCGTCCAGACGACCGTTGGCAACCCTGCGGCTCGCGCGGCGCCGATTGTGCGACGCGAGACGAGCGAGCGTTGGAGCGCGATCTCGTCCGCGCCGTGTGCGCGGGCGCGCGCGATCATGGCGCGTGTTGAGACGTGGGGCTGCTTGAGCGATCTCTCGAAGAGCGCGGCGGTGCGAAGCTCAGGCGCGAGCCGCTTAATCTCGATGAGGGCTTCGAGCGTAAAGCTTTCGACCACGCAGCGGCGCGCGTTGTCGGCATTGGCGCGCAACACGCTGACGGTCGCGATGGCGAGCGCGGCGGCGTCTGCGCGGACGCACTTCAACTCGACGTAGAGGGTGCCGCAACGCGGCGCGAACTGCTCAAAGACTTCGGCGAGCGTCGGCACGCGCTGGCGCGCGTACTCGTCGCGTGCGAGGCGTGGGAAGCGCCGGTTGAACCACGAGCCGACATCAACACTTGCGAGCGCGGATGACGAGAGCGACGCCACTTTATCGGCGCGCCCGTTGGTGCGGCGCAGCGTCGCGTCGTGAATGACGACGGGCACGCCGTCGCGCGCGAGGCGCACGTCGAACTCCAAGCCATCCGCGCCTTCGGCGAGCGCAAGCTCGAAGGCAGCGAGCGTGTTTTCGGGCGCGTGTGCCGACGCGCCGCGATGAGCGATGATGAGCGGTGCGCGTCGGTCAGCGTCCAAACCGCGCCGCCTCTCGCGCGCTGCGAAAATATTGATAGTCGATCTCGGCGAAGATGTTGTCGCGCCCTTCGATCTCCGCAAGGAGCGTTTCGTCTATCTCGTCGCGTTCGAGTTGACGCGCCAGCGCGTCGAAGCGCGCGATGTGGGAGCGGAAGCGGCGAGCGGCGTAGTCGGCTGCGGTGCTTTGATAAATCTGGAACGCCCAGTCGCTCGATTGCGCGAGCACCAGCTCACGCGCGCACTGTTTGAGCGCGCGCAGATGTAGGTCGCTTGACGGATGGCTGGTTGTCGCATCGGCGGCGAAGCGGTTAGCGAGCCGTGTCATGCGCGCTTCGGCGGCGTGCTGGTGCGGATAGAGCCAGGCGTTGGCGGGGCTCAGCCAAACTTTATAGTAGCCCTCTTCGCCCCAGGACGAGGCGGAGAGTCGCTGTGTTTGCAGCGCGGCATTTGCATCGAGCACATTGAGCCCATCAATGTAGTCGCCGGGCGTGACCGACGCGATCTCTGCGCGCCGCGTGTGGAGCAGTCGGAGGACGCATTCGATGAACTGCACGCCCTCGAACCACCAGTGACCGAACAGTTCTGCGTCGTAGGGCGCGACGACTATAGGCGCGCGACCGCCGAGTCCTTCGCGCAGTCGCGCCGCTTGTTTGATCCGCTCTTCGACGAAGTGGCTCGCGTGTGTTCGCGCGCGTGCGGCGGCGACTTCGGGGTCATAGGGCATTTTGTCTGCGAGCGCAACGTCGCGACCAGTAACGCGGTGGTACTTGAGACCGAGCGGGCGACGTCGCGCATCACCCTGTAGATGCGGAAGCAGGTATTCGAGCGGCGCGTCCCAGCCCAGATCGCGGTAGAACTCGCGGTACGCCGCATCGCCCGGATAGCCGACCATGCTGCTCCAGACCTGCTCGCTTGTTTCCATGTCGCGTGCGAAGGCGGCGACTCCGTTCGGGCAGCGCACGGGCGCGTGCGCGCCGTAGCGTGGTCGCGGCTCGCCTAAGAGGATGGCGTGAGAGTCGGCGATGAAGTATTCGATTTCGACTTCCGCGAGTAGTGTTTCGAGACCTTCGGCGTAGGCGCATTCGGGAAGCCAGATGCCGCGTGGGGCGCGACCGAAGTGCTTGCGATAGTTCGCGACGGCGATCTGAACTTGCGCGCGACGCGCCTCGACGGTCGAGACGAGCGGCAGGAGCGCGTGCGTCGCGGCGCAGGTCATGATTTCGAGCGCGCCCACGTCTTGCAGATTGCGGAAGGCGCGCAAGAGATCGCGCGCGTAAACGTCTTCCCACAGTTCTTTCGCCGCGCGGAGATTCTCAAAATTCATCTTCGCGCAGGGGAAGAACTGCGGTCGGTCGTGGAAGGTGCGCGCGAGTTCTTTTTCGGCGAGCGCGAGCAGGTTGTCGAGGTGTCGGGCGTAGCGCGTTTGCAGCAACTGATCGGAGAGCATCTCGCAGAGCGTGGGCGAGATGCTCATCGCGAGGCGAGGCTGCGAGCCTTCGGCTCTGAGACGCGAGAGTGCGGCGAGGAGCGGGAGATAGACTTCCGTGATCGCCTCGAAGAGCCAGTCTTCTTCAAAGCCACGCTCGCGCTGCGGGTGGCGCACGAAGGGAAGGTGCGCGTGCAGAACGAGGCTGAAGAAACCGTTCGACACAAAGTTTGGAGCAGGCAGGACGGATGCGTTGACGACTCTCCGCGCGCGGCTCAATCGCGGAGCTTCGACGCTTCGACGCCGAGCACAAAACTTGACGGCGCGAAGCCCGACAATGCGAAACTCGACAGGGGCGAGACTCGTCTCGCTGCGTCGGCGTCCACGCCCGTCGCGGCGGCGATAATGTTTGCCGCGTCGTCGCGCGCGATGCCCCCGAAGCCGGAAGTTGTCAGCAGGCGGATGAAGTCAGTCGGATCGATCTGAAAATCCGCAGTGTCGTCGGCGAGCGTGGAGACGCTATCGGAAGGAGTTTGCACGGCGTTTGAGCTGAGCACGCGGACGAACGGCAGCTCCCCGGCGAAGAAGCCGACTTCGGCGCGGTACCGACGGCGGGGACGAGCGTCGAACCAGACCTCGTGACCGCGCGCTGCAACAGGCTCGCCGTGAGCGTCGTCTTCAAGCGCGATGAGCCGTGCGCCCATCTCGAACTGTTCGGCTCGTGCGCCGAACGCGCGCCGCAGGGCGATGCGCTGATCGTGCGCGAAACTCCAGTAGAGAAAAAGTCTGTGGGGTGATTGGACGAGCAGGCGCGCATCGTCTCGCGCGGCAAGCTCCGGCAAAGCGTCGCCGGAGAGTGCGGCTGCGTCGTGCTGGGAGCTTTCAAGAGTCTGTGTTGGCATCCTGTGTTCACCAAAGCGACACGCCCGCAGGCGCTGCCAGTCGAAACCGCGCGCGAGGCTAAAGATGTGCTGTCGCAGATCGAACTCAGTTGTAAGAGATTGCGTGCGCGGTGTCAAACGAAGGCAAAAGTAAAAAGGTAACAGGCAAAAGGGAGACAGGTCGTCTCTTCACTTTTACTTTTGCCTTGAGATGCCGCCCGTCACTTTTTTGAGTTTGATGTCGAGCGTGCCGATGTCGGCGTCTATGCGTGCGCGGACGGGGAGGCGGCGTGCATCGTCTGTGAGCCAGAGGGTCATCGTGCCCTTGCGGTCGTCAATGAGCCGACCCGCGCCGAAGAGTCCGATGTTGAGACGCAGAGTCGGCGCTCTGCCGACGACTGATTTCATCACTTTGCGCTCGTAAACTTTGACGGGGATGCGGTAGGTTTGCCCGTCGTCGCTGATGACGAGTTCGAGGTTCTGCCCCGGCGCGAGCGGCTGCGTGCGCAGATAGTAGAGCGCCGAGATGAAGTCGTGCGCGGCGTCGCGCAAGGTGTTAGTGACAACGCGCGGCGAGGCATTCGCGTCGTTCGGGTTGCGCTGCGTCCACGTGACGCGGTCGGCTTTGCGGTCGAACTCGGCGACGCTCGCGCGCACGCGCTTGCCCTGCTCGTCGAGCTTGGTCGTGCGGATGATGAGAAAGTTAGCGGGATCGACGATTGACTCGTGGCTGTAATGAAAGTCGAGCCCGAAGAGCTTGCGGAACATCCCGCGCGCCCGCGCGTCGCCCTTGAAGACGATATTCGCGGGAGCTTGAGAGGCGTCCGTGCCCGGACTCGCGCTGGCGCGCCCGGTGGTAAAACGAAACTCCGCGATCTCGACGCCGCGGATGATGAGCTTCGTGTAGTCGGCTTGGTAGATTAGCTCCTCGTCGGGCTCAAAGGGGAGAGGCTTCGCCGCGTCCGGGGTGTTGTCGGGAAGTCTCCCGCTCGCGCCGGAAGCATTGATCAGCAACGCGACGCAGGCGAGCGCGGCGAGGACGATGCGTAAAATATTTCTCTGCATCAAAATATTCATCTCAGCAGAAGCGACTTGAGCGCGAGCGCGCACCACGCGACGACGAGACCGAGCGCGGCACGGTATTCGCGGTAGCGAAGGTACAGATTCATGTCGAACTTAACGCGCGCCGTGCGCCCCTCGGTGTACGGCGTCGCGCGCGGGACGAAGAGCGGCACGGCGCGCGCGTAATTCTCATACTCTTCGCCGAAGAGTTGCGCCAGCGTCGCAGCTTCGACGCGCATGACCGGCAAATAGATGCCAAAGAAGAGCGCGGCAAACGCGCCGCCGAGCACGAAGAGCAGCCACCAGCGACCCGACGCCGCGACCGTAAATCCGAGCCCGATGAGCAGGCTTCCGAAATAGAGCGGGTTGCGCGTGTAGGCGTAAGGACCCGATGTGGCGAGCGCGTCGTTCTTGCGTATGTGACCCGAAGCCCACGCGCGGATCGCGAGCCCGCACAGGGCGATTGCGCCGCCGACGAAAAGTGAGCGCGCGTGCGCGTCGGCGAGCAGCATGAAGACGCCCGCGCAGAGAAAGCCGAGCGGCACGCGCCAACGCTGCACCCATGTCCCGCCCCTACGCAAGCGCGAGCGCCTCCGCGCGCTTCACCGCCTGCGCGCGCCGCAGACGCTCAGTCACGGCGTCGAGCACGCGACCGACCTCGATGTCCATGCAAATCCATTTCGAGCACGTGCGGCGATGACAATCAACGCGGCAAGTGATGTCCGTGCGCCCGACCTCTATGTCATCTGCGCGCGGGCTGCCGTTGCGCCACCACTCGGTCGGACCGAATAACCCGACGACGGGCGCGCCTGCGGCGATAGCTAAGTGAGTCGGTCCCGTGTCGCCGCCGACGTAAACTTCCGCGCGCCGCGCGAGCGCGTAAAAACCTTTGAGCGACAGGCTGACGGGACGCGCGGCTTTAAGTTTGCTCGCCGACGCGACGCGCTCCGCCAACTCCGTCTCGCCGGGTCCGTGCGTGACGAGCGAGCGCAAGCCGTGCTCCGCCCACAAGGCGTCGGCGAGCGCGCCGTATCGATCCGCGCTCCAGAGTTTCGTCACCCAGCCGCCGCCGGGATTGAGGATCGCGAACGGCTCGCCCGCCTCAGCCGCAACACTCTCAGCCTCGTGCGCGAGCGTCGTCGCGATAGGGAATTCAAAGTCGCTCGCATCAGCGGGCACGCTCACGCCGAGCGCGGCGGCGACGAGCGCGAGATTTTTCCTGATGACGTTCAAGCGCGGAGGAATATCGACCGTGTCTGTGAGCAGGAAGCGACTCGCGGGCTCGCGCAGGTGCGCGCGCGCGAAGCCGAAGCGACGCGGCGCGCCGGAGAGCCGCGCGATGAGTGCGGATTTGAGTAGTCCTTGAAAGTCGAGCGTGAGATCGAAGGCTGAGGCGCGCAGCCGACGCAACTGCTGGCGCGTCGCCAGCAGCGTCTCCCCAGACACCGGTGCGCGCCTCAAAGCCCTCGTGTCGGCTACGATGAGACTTTCCAGAAGCGGGTTGTCTTTCAAAATCTCCGCCGCGCCGCGCTCGACGACCCAGGAGACTTGCGCGTCGGGCAGCGCACGCCGCACCGCCGCGAGCGCGGGCAGCGTGTGCACGATGTCGCCGATGCTACCGAGTTTGACGAAGAGAAGACGCATTGCTGCCGTGACTGGTGACAAGTGACAAGTGACAGGTAAGAAGATAAAGCCTCTGAGGCGTGCTTGTCACACTCACACGTCTTGCCTGTCACCTGTCACGGTTTACCTGTCACGCGCGAAAGCATTTCCGAAGACGAATGATCCTTCGGGTCGCCGACGATTGCCACGCGCCCGCCGTAGGCGAGCACCACTGCGCGTTCGGGGACGGTCTCTTCGGTGTAGTCCGTGCCCTTGGCGTGAATGTCCGGGCGGATGACTGTCAGCAGGGCTTCAACGGTCGGCTCGGGAAAGATCGTCACGAGATCGACGGCGCGCAAAGACGCGACGACTTCGGCGCGCTCGCGTTCAGGTACGAACGGTCGCCCCTCGCCCTTGAGCCGGCGCGTCTGTTCGTCGGAGTTGACGCCGACGACGAGCAGATCGGCGAGCGCGCGCGCCGCTTCCAGATAGCGCACGTGCCCGACGTGCAGCACATCGAAGCAGCCGTTGGCGAAGACGATGCGTGCGCCGTGTCGCCGCGCAATCGCCACGCGCGCGATCAGACGGTTGCGCTCGACGATGCGCGACGCCGCGTCGTGACTCTGTTGATCTTCAGTCGAGTTCATAGAAGCCGAAGCAGCAGAAAAAATTAGCCGCAAATGAACGCAGATGCGCGTGGATTAAAATCCATAGGAATCTTCACTGCTCTGCGTTCATCTGCGGCTAATTCCTCCCCGGCATCGAACAGGTGCACGAGCAAATTCACCCGTCGTGTGATTCCGATAGAGACGCAAGTAGCTCGTCGGTAGTGACGCAAGCCGTGCCGCGTTTCATGACGACGATGCCTCCGGCGTGGTTGGCAAGCCGCGCGGCGTCAGCGAAAGACGCGCCCGACGCGAGCGCGAGCGCGTAGGTCGCGATCACTGTGTCGCCCGCGCCCGTCACGTCAACCGCCTCGCGCTCGCCGACGGCGGGCAGGTGCAAGGGCAACTCGCCCGCTTCGACGAGCAGCATCCCGTGCTTGCCGCGCGTGACGAGCAGCGCGCGGTGTCGGAGTCGGGCGAGCAGATCGGCGGCGGCGGATTCGAGCCGCGTCGCGTCTTCGATGCGCGTGCCGTGCGTGTGCTCGAACTCGTCTTCGTTGGGAGTCGCCGAAGTGAAGCCCGCGAAGTCTGTCAGGCGGAAGCGCGAATCAATGAGGACGGGCACGCCGCGCTCGCGTGCGACTTCGCGCAGAGTCGCGATGACCTCGTCGCACGCCACGCCGTAGTTATAGTCGGAGACGATGATGGCGTCCGCCGTCGCCACAGCCTCGCGCAGACGCGCGCAAACTTGCGCCTTGAGCGCGGCGTCGGAGAGCGGCGCGCCTTCGTAATCAATGCGGATGACCTGCTGCTTGAGCGAGTGGGTCTGACCGGCGAGCACGCGCACCTTCGTCGTCGTCGGCTGTTCGCTCGACGTGACGACGCCAGCGCAGTCAACGCCCGCATCTTGGAGTTTACTGATAAGCGCGCCCCCCGCCTCGTCAGTGCCGGTGACGGCGACGAGGCTGCTGTGCGCGCCGAGCGTGGCGAGGTTGTGCGCGCAGTTCGCCGCGCCGCCGGGCACGGTTTCGGTGCGCTCGTGACGCAGGATGAGAACGGGAGCCTCGCGCGAGACGCGTGTGATCTCGCCATATAAGAACTGATCCGCCACGGCGTCGCCCACCACGACGACACGCCGCCGCGTGAACGAGCGGACGAGATCGATGAGTCTGCCTTTCTCCGTCATGAATTAAAATTGATTCATTGGCTCACTGGCTTATTGATTCATTTGTTAAGTAGTTCAATGAGCCATTCAAATAATGATTCAATGAATCAATGGTTCAATGAATCAATCCTTAAAATCTCTCGCACCGCTTCGAGCAGGTTCTCCGCTATCAAGTCCGGCTGATGCTGCCAGGATTCTCTCTGGTGCTCAAACTCGCCGCGACCATAGCCGGTGAGCACGAGCGCGGCGCGTGTGCCAGCGTTGCGCGCGAGTTCGGTGTCGCCGTAGCGGTCGCCGACCGTCCACGAGTGCGCAAGGTCTATGCTGAATTCGGCGGCGGCGCGTTTGATCAGTCCGGGCTTCGGCTTGCGACAGTCGCAGGTGGCGCGGTAAGGCGGCTCGCCGACCGAGGGGTGATGCGGGCAATAGTAGATCGCGTCGAGGCGCGCATCGTGGCGTGCGAGTTCTTGCGAGAGCAGATCGTGAACCGCGCCGATCATCTCTTCGGCGAAATAGCCGCGCGCGACGCCCGCCTGATTCGTGACGAGGACGGCGAGCCAGCCCGCCTCATTAAGCGCGCGGATGGCTTCCGGTGCGAAAGGGAAGACGCGGTAGCGCGTCGGGTGGTTGACGTAGCCGACCTCCTCCGAGATCGTGCCGTCGCGGTCGATGAAGACCGCGCGCCGCCTCATCGCACAGCCTCCGCTTCGATTCCGACTTCTCGCGAAGTCTCGACCGCGCTCACAGCTTGATCGAGCAGCGCGACACAGCGCGCGAAAACATCATCCACACTGATCGCCGTCATGCAGCGATGATCGATGGGGCAGTCGCGGAGCATACACGGCGCGCAGTCGGGCGGGCGACGTATGATCTCGGCGCAGGCTGCGAACGGGCGCGTCGTGACCGGGTTCGTCGGACCGAAGATGACGAGCGTCGGGCGACCGAGGGCTGACGCCAGATGCGCCGGTCCCGTGTCGTTCGTAACGAGCAGATCGACGAGGCTCAGGATCGCGGTCGATTCGGCGAGGCTCGTCTCGCCCGTCAGCACGACGGGGCGTTGCCGCATCGACGCGAGAACTTCATTCGTCACGTCCAACTCTTCGCTCGCGCCGATGAGCATGACGGTTGCGCCAGCCTCTTCGATCAAGCGATCCGCGAGCGCGGCGAAGCGTTCCGTCTGCCAGCGCTTGGCGCGGCTGTTCGTCGAGCCGGGGCAGAGCGCGACGAGCGGGCGCGAGATGTCTGCGCCGTGGCGTTCGAGGATAGCGCGAGCCTCCGCGCGGCGCGCGTCGGAGACTTCGAGCGCGAACTGCGGCGCACGCTCGTCCGTCTGCGACGCGAGTTCGCCAGTGCTGGCATCAGCGCCGAGTAAGCGTGCGAGTTCGTTCGCGATGTTGAGGTAGTAAAAAATTTCGTGGCGCGTGTTGCGCCACGGCGGAACTTCGAGCGGGTGCGTTAAAAACTCTCCGCGACTCTGCGTCGCGTAGCCGACGCGTGTGGGGACGCGCGCGGCGAAGGCGACGAGCGCGCTCTCGATTGAGTTCGGCAAAAGAATCGCGAGGTCGAAGCGGCGCGCGCGCCAGGCTTTGACCTGTCGGAAGAACGAGCGCACGCCGTGCGAGCCTTCGTCAATGGTGAGAATGTCGTCAATGAAATCCGCGCCGTCGAAAATGTCTTTCGCCCACGCGCGCGTGGCAAGCGTGATGTGTGCGCGCGGAAGCAGGCGGCGCAGTTCGCGCAGGGCGGGCACGGTCATCACCGCGTCGCCCACCCAGTTTGCGCCGCGCACGACGATGCGCTCGATCTGTTCAGCCTTCAGCGTCATCAAAAATCGTAGGGGCAGGGCTTGTCCCTGCCCGCCGCGCGAACGCGCGAAAGAGATTCGGGATTATTCAACGTCAAGACGGGCGAATCGTATGAGCGACCTTACGGTCGCTGC
>JAVXVR010000486.1:0-4084 GCA_032230165.1 Acidobacteriota bacterium
GGGCAAGATGCCCGCGCTCCCAGGAGGGCGTTCGTTATCCTTCCCTGCCATCTTTGAGCACCTGCGTCGCGCGGCGGATCGCTTCGACGATGCGCCCGGCGGCTTGGCGCGCGTTCGTGGTATTGCGGTCGGTGATGGCTTGCCGCAGATCGGGGAGCGGCAGCGCGGCGTAGCCCGTGTAGAAGCCGGGCGCGTAGATTTGGTGCGTGAACCACGGGCGACCCGTTAAGCCGCGCGCGTCTGTCAGCGCGCGCTCGGCGGCGAGCAGACTGTCGTTCAATTTACGCAGACGCGCGACGGTGCGCGGGTGCGTGTCGTCGGCGCGCGTGCGCGAGCGTTCGATCTCGGCTATCAACTCGTCGCGGCGCGTGCGTGTGCGCGCGGCTTCGTCGCTTAAATCTTTCGCCGCGTCGAGCAGCGACTTTGAGTCGAAAGAGTCGGCGAGCTTGCGCGCTCTCGCGGTCTTGACTGTCTCGTTGACGAAGTCGCGGATTTGATCGGCGTAGTCGCCGTAGTCGAATGGGATCGCGGCAGAGTCGGCGAGACGCATCGAGATCGTGCCCCATATTTGCGCGGCAGCGACGTGATATTCGAACTTCGGGTCGCCGAACTTCTCCATCCACGTGAACGAATCGTAAGCCGAGTGATAGACGCCGTAGTCGCCGCCGAAGCCCATGTCGAGCGAAGTGACGCCGAGGTGTTGCAGAAACGGCGTGTAGTCAGAACCTGATCCGAGTGCGCCGATGCGCGCCTCCGCGATCGGCGTATCGCTCCCCGCTTCGGCGTCGGTCAACTCCGCGTCTGGACGGTCTTCGCGCGTGTGATCCTGCCACGCCTGATAGAGACTCTTTCCCGTTTTGGGATCGCGCACGTCGCGCGTCGCCCCGCGAATCAACTTCCACATCGTCGGGACGGACGAGACGCCGAAGTTCGCACCCGCGACGGCAACGTCCACGTTGAGATAAGCGACCGCTTTCTCTTTCAACTCAGCCGCGTTGTCTTCCGCCCACTCGGTCGAGCCGATCAAGCCCTGCTCCTCTGCGTCCCAACTGCACAGGATGATCGTGCGTCGCGGCTTCCACCCTTGCTTCATCAACTCGCCGAAGCCGCGCGCCATTTCGAGCATCGCGGACGTACCGCTGTTGGGATCGACCGCGCCGAACGTCCACGCGTCGCGGTGGTTGCCAAGGACGACCCAGCGATCTTTTTCTTCACTCCCGTCGATGCGACCGACTACGTCCCAGATCGTCATCGTCTTAAAATCCATGTCGGTCTTGAGGTGGACGCGCACGTCCTCTGTCCCGCCGACGTGATAGGCGAAGGGCAAGCCGCCTTGAAAGCCTTTCGGTCTGACCGCGCCGCGCAGAGGCTCTAAGAGCTTGCGCGCGTCGCCGTAGGAGATCGGCTGGACGGGAATCTTCGTCAGATTCGTCGCTTCAGACTGTTTGAGTCGCGGCGTGCCGGGCGTGGCGGGCGCGCCGGGTGTTAAGGGATCGCCGGGGTGTATGAAGAGGTATTGCACGGAGCCGCGCTGCGCGGAGGTTTCGGGTCTCCACGGTCCCTTCGGATACACGTCGCCCTGCGCGTAGCCGTCGTCTGCCGGGTCGGAGTAGATGATGCAGCCGACCGCACCGTTCTCTTCCGCGACCTTCGCCTTCACGCCGCGAAAGCTGTTGCCGTAGCGCACGATGACGATCTTGCCGCGCACGTCAACATTCAACTTCTTGAGCGCGGCGTAGTCGTCCGGCAGACCGTAGTTGACATAGACGAGCGGCGCGGTCACGTCGCCCGTCGCAGAGTAGCCGTTGTAGAGCGGGATGATCTTTTTGTTCGACGACGAAGGGTCTTCCGGGATGGCGGCTTCCTGCAACGCGAGGCGCAGGCGGCGCGGCGCAACGAGTTCGAGGACGGTCGGCGTGCGCGGGTACGGCAAGAGCACTTGATACTCTTTCAGCTCAGCCGCGATGCCATACTCGCGCAGACGGTCGCGCACGTAGATAGCGGTCTGGTAATCTTCCTGCGTTCCGGCGACGTGCGGCTCTTTCGTGAGCTGCCGCAGATGCTCGCGCGCGCTGTCGGGGCGCGGCACGGCGCGAAAGCGATCTTCGAGCGTGCGCTCGGTCGCCGACTCATCGGGCGTGAAGCCTTCGAGCACGGGGCTCGGCGTCGCGGCGTTTTGCGCGCGCGTGCGAAGGATGGGCGCGCCGAAAAAAAGATCGGCGGCGATAAACAGCGCAAGGAGAGCGCGCATCACAGTAGTCTTCATGGTCTCCCTCTAGATAAGGTGTCACAGGCTGTGTCGTTGAACTGTCAGGTGTGTTTCAGCGTAGAATGACTCGGCGCGAAAAACAAGTGTCACGCGCGGCGCGAAAGGACGCGGAAGACAAACAAGCATGGACAGCAGATACTATCCCGGAGTCGAAGCGGACGTGACGCAACTCGTCGCGGAGTTGCGACAGCTCTTTGACGAAGGCAGCTACGAAGTGCAGACGATGCAGGTCTCGCAGACGACCGTCCTGCAAGCGCGTAAAGGCTCGATGCTTCGCGATCTCACAGGTCTCTCCGCCGCGCTCACGATCAAGATCACGCCGGAGCATGGCGGCACGCGCGTCGAGATCGGGATGCAGAAGTGGTTCGACAAAGCGGCGGTGGCGGCAGTTGCCGTCTTGCTCTCGGCAGGTCTGCTCCTCGCGCTCCCCGCGCTCGGCGCGTACTGGCAGTACAAGCTCGGTGAAGATTCCTGGAAGACCATCGAGGCGCACATCGCACGCAAGGCGGGCGGGTACGTGCCGCCTCTGCCCGGTCGGTGTGGGACGTGCGGCGCGGCGAACGTCGCGGGCTCGGATTTTTGCGCGACCTGTGGCGCGACCTTGCGCGCGACGCCCGCCTGCGAAAGTTGCGGGGCTGAGCAGCGCGACGCGAACGCGCGTTTTTGCAATCGCTGCGGGAAGCCTGTGGGCGGCAAGTCATGACCACGGAAAGTTGAGTCCTATTCATGCGTTCAGATCGAAGCCGACTTTCGCTCGCGCCCGATGCGGGGCGTCACTTCGCGCCTCACGCGCGCCCGCGCACTTCAAATCCGCGTCGCTTCGCGTCCATCTTTTGTTGCGCGCTGTTCATCGTCGCGCTCGTGGGCGCGGTGCAAGGTCAGTCGGGGCGGCGCGTGCAGAAGCACGAGGAGATTCCGCCCGTGCCGACGCCGACGCCCCTGCCTCAGGCGTCGAAGCCGAAGCAAGAGGCGATCAAGAAAATGTCGATCCTCGTGCTCGTGGACAACGCGATTGGGATGCAGACCTCGACGACCGCGCAAGAGATCGTGATGCAATCCTTCGGTCAACGACTACGCGAGGCAGACGCTTTTGTGATCACCGCCGAAGCGACGCGCGCCACGCGCGGCGAGGCTCAACGACGCGCGAAGAACGAGCAGGAGCGTTTCGTCGTCTGGGTGGCGCTGCGCGTCAACGGCATGAGCAGCGATCCGGCAGGCATCAGTCGTCCCAATGCGGAGGACTACCACATCGAGTACGGCGTCTATGAGCCCGTCACGGGTAGGACCAGAACTTACGGCAACGTCTATCTGCGCGCCGGCTACGGGAGCATCGGCGGGGTCGCGGTCGGTGTGCCGCGCTGTTACCCTGCGGTCTTCGCCTACGAGTACGAGTTCGTCGTCGGTGCGATTGACGCGGCGAACCGCGTCATCAAAGCGTTCAACGTGCCGCTGCCGCCCGTCTGTGGAGGCTAAGGCGCACGCCGCGAGATCATGCTTCACATCAACTGCCAGAACTGCGGTCAGCCCAACCCCGACATCGCGCGTGTCTGTCGCTACTGCGGGCACGCCCTGCGTCCAGACACGGACGCGCGCCGGACAGATTACGCCGAGCCGCGCGCCGGAGCTTACGTCCCGACGCACGACTGGGCTTCGAGCGCGCCGCTGCCCGCTACAGCGCCTTACGCGCAACCGCAGCCCATCGTCTCCGCCGAAAATTTCCGCTGTCCGTTCTGCCAGACGACCGCCCAGCCCATCCTCGCGCGCCGCATCAGCACGGGCGGCTGGATCGTCTTCGCCGCGCTCATCGTCGCCTGC